>JBEKEO010000049.1:0-17370 GCA_050013795.1 Bacteroidales bacterium | reverse complement strand
TCCAATTAATACAGGCTTTGCGGTAGCTTTAAATGTATTACCGGCGCCGTCATTAGCTTCAAGATAATATTTTGCTTTTTCAAAGTCGGGTTTAAATTTAAAGTCTCTTTCTATTTCAGCGGAAATATTGGGATTTTCTTCAATTAAAGAAAGCTCATAAACAGATTGGGCATTATCGGTAACAGGTCCGTAACTGTCAACAGCGATGGTAACAGGTCCCATTCCCAACATTCCGAAAGCCACTAAACCGAAAGCAAAAATGGAGGGGTAAATCATGATATCACCAAGTCCGAAAGTGCTGGCATAATAAGCACCAAACATCAATCCTAAGAATATCATGCCTTTCCAGAAAGCGCTAAAATTTCCAGCTACTAACCCGGATAATATTGTTAGCGAGGCCCCACCTTCGCGTGAAGCTGTGACAATTTCATTGACATGTTTCGACTTAGGGCTAGTAAATATCTTTGTAAATTCAGGAATAAGGGCAGCGCCTAATGTTCCAAAACTGATAATGGTAGATAAGATAATCCACAAATTAGGAGATGATGTGCCTATTGCAGAAGATGGTCCTATCATCAGGTAGCTGGCGAGAAAAGTTACAATGATTGAAAAAATAGAAGTAATCCATACAAGATGCGTCAAGGGTTTTTCAAAATCAATATCATCGCTTTTGCTATATAATGATTGACTTAAAGTCCTGTTAATCCAGAAGGAGATTATTGATGTAATGACCATCAGGATACGCATTACAAATATCCATGTAAGCAGGTTAGTTTGAAATCCGACTTTAGCAGAATCGCCCAACCCAAATCCGACAGCTAATACTATAAATGATATAAGCGCAACTCCTGTTACACCGTAAGTTTCAAATCCATCAGCAGTAGGGCCTACAGAATCACCTGCATTATCACCAGTACAATCGGCGATAACACCAGGATTGCGAGGGTCGTCTTCACCAATTTTGAAAACCACTTTCATTAAGTCAGAGCCAATATCAGCTATCTTGGTAAAAATACCACCGGCAATACGTAAGGCAGAAGCTCCTAATGATTCGCCAATGGCAAATCCTATGAAGCTAGCCCCCGCTAATTCGCGGGGTACAAACAATAATATAATGAGCATCATGATAAGCTCAACACAAACCAGCATAACGCCAATGCTCATTCCGGCATCAAGCGGGATGTTCAATAATTTTAACGGCTTGCGTTCAAGAGATGCAAATGCCATTCGGCTGTTAGCAAGCGTATTCATACGTATGCCAAACCATGCAACACCATAAGAGCCTAAAATACCAATAATAGTCCACGATAAAATCAGAAGCACACCTCCAACGCCTTTGTCTTGCAAAAAACCGAAATAAAAAGCAACACATGCTGCTATGAAAAGAAATAAAATGATCAAAAACTTACCCTGTTGTATCAAATATGTTTTGCATGTTTCAAAAATTACTTTTGAAACATCAAGCATAGATTGATGAGCATGTAATTTTTTTACTTTCAGAAACTGGAATAAGCCGAATACCAAACCAAGAAAACAAATAACAAATCCCCATAACAATAGGTTCGTTTGATTTCCATCCAATACTGGAATTTTTAAATCCGCTTCGCTGGCAATACTTCCAAAAGGTAAAAGCAATAATAAAAACGCAAATATTTTTTTCATAATAGAATAGATTTTAATGTTTTTTGAAATTCGCGGCAAAGGTAAAAAAGTATTTTCATTTACAAAGGCCAAAAAAGGCCGAGTCTGTTAACATTCCACATAAGAATGGCTATTATACTGATTAAATGCAATATAAGATCAAAAAATCATTCTACAAGAAGAAATAGGAATTATTATCAAAGCTAGTTTAAAAATATGCCAAACAGTAGTTTTGACTCACTTCATTAAAAATCTACAAAAACCCATGTAAAAATCATAGTCTTAATTCCAGTTAATAAATTAAAGGCAGAAAAGAAAAAATTTGTACTTTTATGCCCTCATAAAGTAAAAAATTCACTACTTGTTGCTGTAATGGACAAAATTAAATTACGAATACTTGGTATTTCTTACAGTCAAACCCAGTCGGGCGCATACGCTTTAATACTTGTTGAGAATGAAGGTAAACGCAGGTTGCCTATTATAATAGGCAGTTTCGAGGCACAATCCATAGCTATAGAACTCGAAAACATGAAACCTACGCGCCCGTTAACTCATGACCTTTTCAAAATTGTTGTTGAAACTTTTGGAATAACTATTAAAGAAGTAATCATTTACAAATTCACCGACGGAATATTTTATGCAAAATTAGTTTGTTCCAATGGAGCCAACGTGGTTGAAATAGATTCGCGCACATCCGATGCTGTCGCCATAGCCCTTCGCATGCACTGCCCCATTTTCACTACTGAATCCATAATGAAAGCCGCAGGCATCATTATGGATGATGAGAACACTGATGTCAAAGCTGAGAATGAAACAGAAGAACCTGTAAAAAAAGATAAATCTCATAGCATCAGTACCGAATATTCAAGCATGCCGATAGATGAACTTGAGGAACTTCTTAAGGCAGCTGTTGAGGAAGAAAACTATGAAAAAGCTTCCATCATCAGGGATGAGATAGGCAAACGGAAGAAAAAGAAATAGCGCCATGAGACAATACCTTGATCTGATGGATCATGTGCTTAATACCGGCACAAAAAAGGAAGACAGGACAGGAACAGGAACCCTAAGCGTTTTCGGTTACCAGATGCGGTTTAACCTGCAAGAAGGTTTTCCGCTGCTTACCACTAAGAAGCTTCACCTTCGCTCTATTATCCATGAATTGCTTTGGTTCTTGCAGGGCGATACCAATATCCGGTATCTTAAAGATAATGCAGTTTCTATTTGGGATGAATGGGCTGATGCGAATGGGGACTTAGGCCCTGTGTATGGTCATCAGTGGCGTTCGTGGAACGCAGGTGATAAATCTATTGACCAGATATCACAGGTAATTCAGCTAATAAAGAACAATCCTGATTCAAGAAGGATAATCGTTAGTGCATGGAATGTGGGCGAGATTGAAAAGATGGCACTCCCCCCCTGCCATGCTTTGTTCCAGTTTTATGTGGCCGATAATAAATTATCCTGCCAGCTTTACCAACGAAGTGCCGATATTTTCCTTGGCGTTCCTTTTAATATAGCTTCCTATGCTTTATTAACATTGATGATAGCACAGATTTGCGATAAACAACCAGGCGATTTTATTCATACACTTGGCGATGCTCATCTTTATCTGAATCATATAGAACAAACCAAACTTCAATTGTCAAGAGATGTCCGTCCCTTGCCACAGATGGTCATTAACAGTGAAGTAAAAGATATTTTTTCCTTTAAGTTCGACGATTTCAAACTAATTAATTACGATCCGCATCCGAATATTAAAGCTCCTATCGCGGTATAAGAGTTTAGAGTTTAAGGTTCAATGAGTGAAGTGCTGAAAAAGAAAATATCAATAATAGTGGCAGTTGCAGAAAACAATGCCATTGGCAAGGACAATAAGCTGTTATGGCATATTTCGGAAGACCTGAAGCGCTTTAAGCTTCTTACAAGCGGCAACACCGTGGTAATGGGAAAGAACACCTTTTTTTCCCTACCTGTTAGGCCGCTTCCCAAGCGTACAAACATAGTGATAACTGATATTCCCGGTGAAATAATAGAAGGTTGCGCTATGGCTTACTCTATTACTGAAGCCGTGCAGCTTTGCCATGATACTAACGAGAACTTTATTATAGGCGGGGCTTCTGTTTACAGACAGTTCCTTCCTCATGCCGATAAATTATACATAACCGCAGTTCACAAACCATTTGAAGCTGATTGTTTCTTCCCTGAAATAAATACTACTGAATGGAAGCTGATTAGCAAAGAAGATTGCAACAGCGATACACAGAATGATTTTACTTATTCTTACCTGGTTTACGAAAGACAAAAGAATTAGTTCTTAGTCGCATTTCAACCCGAAAGGTTAACATTCCAATTCAGAAAGTGAATATTCTAACTCGTAGAGTGAGCTTTCTAACCCGTAGAGTGAACTTTCTAACCCGTAGAGTGAACTTTCTAACTCATAGAGTGAACTCTCTAACTCAAAGAGTACACTTTCTAACTCGAAGAGTGAACTCTCTAACTCAAAGAGTACACTTTCTAACTCGAAGAGTGAACTTTTCAACTCATAGAATGAACTTTTCAGCTCGTAGAGTGAACTTTCTAACTCGAAGAGTGAACTTTTCAACTCGTAGAGTGAGCTTTCTAACCCTTAGAGTGAACTTTATAACCCGAAAGGTTCACCTGTCGGAACGAAAAACGAACATTCTAACTCGAAAAGTGAATATTCTAGCTTATTGGGTTGCACCTATCTGGACGAAAAATGAAAAAAGAGAGGTTGTACTTTCGTAACAGCCTCTCTTGTATGTATTAAATGCTATTTTATCTTTTACTTTTTCGGAGCATTCTTCAGGGTTTCAACAAGGAAATCCCAGAATTTCTTTACCGAAGCAATATTTACTTTTTCATCCGGGGAGTGAGGGAAACGTATGGTAGGTCCAAACGATATCATATCCCAGTTCTTGTAAACGCCACCCAGCAAACCGCATTCAAGTCCTGCATGTATGGCAGCTATTTTAGGCTTGGTACCAAACTGTTTTTCGTAAGCGGCAAGCATTTCTTTCAGTATAGCCGAATCCATATTGGGTTTCCAGCCGGGATACTGCCCGTCGAATACCGATTCAGCGCCTGCAAGGTTGTAAACGCTTTCAAACATCTGTTCCAGGTCAAGTTTAGCCGAATCAACCGAACTGCGCAACAGGCAAAGCACTTCAATTACGCCATTCTGTGATTTTACAATAGCCAGGTTGGTTGAAGTTTCCACCAGTCCTTTCATATCCTGGCTAACCCTGATAACACCATTAGGTGTAGCATATACTGCATTGAGGAAATTAAAGGTTGTTTTGCTGTCAATCACTTTCGCAGGAACTGCAACGGTTTCAGCCGTGATGGTAATATCCGTTTCAACGCCTTTATATTCATTAATGATGATATGTTTATAATCATCAACCAGTTTTTTAAAAGCAGCAACTTTATCCTTAACAACTGTAACTACGGCAAATGATTCACGCGGAATGGCATTGCGAAGCGAACCGCCTTCAATTGAAGCCAGCCTCATACCGAAGTTCTTTTGAGCAGCCCATAGAATACGGTTCAATATCTTGTTCGAATTACCTCTTTCCAGAGCAATATCAACGCCTGAATGTCCACCTTTTAAACCACCAACATTTACTTTGAATGCTTCCGAGCCTGCAGGAGTTGCTTCTTCCGTGTATTTAAATTTAAGACTTGCGTTGGTACCACCGGCACAGCCAACATATAATTCGCCTTCATCTTCTGAATCAAGGTTCATTAAAATATCACCTGTGAAATAGCCGGGTTTTAGCCCGAAAGCGCCTGTCATACCGGTTTCTTCATCAATAGTGAATAAAGCTTCCACTTGTCCGTGAACAAGGTCTTTGGATTCAAGTACTGCCATAGCTGCAGCAACACCCATACCGTTATCAGCGCCAAGAGTAGTGCCTTTTGCTTTTACCCATTCACCGTCTATCCAGGGAGTGATAGGGTCTTTTTCAAAATCGTGCTTGGTATCGTTGTTCTTTTGCGGAACCATATCAAGGTGTCCCTGCAAAATGATTCCTTTCCTGTTTTCCATACCTTTAGTTGCAGGTTTGCGGATAATGACGTTCCCTACTTCATCCACTTTAACATTAAGGTCGAGTTTCTTTGCCCAACCAATGATGTAATCTCTTAGCTTTTCTTCGTGTTTTGAAGGATGCGGAATCTGGCATATCTCTTCAAAATTATTCCATAATGCTGCGGGCTGCAGCGAGCCTAATACTTTTCCCATGATTTATTTCTCCTTTTTTTGAATTTCCTGAAATGAAATATATTTGTTGTTATACAATTGTGATAAAAATTTTCCAAGCCTGTCGTGAACAGGGTTGATCTTTTCGCCGAATTTGTCCGAAAGTTCAAGCGCTATCTTTTCAACCCTAGTTTTCCCATCCATCATAAGCCATGAAGCAGTTCCTAATTCATCGAGCTTAAGTTGAATGTAAGGCGATTTTCTTCCCAGCATATATTTGCTGACCTTGCTATTTTTAAACTTAGGGTATAGAAGCGTAATATTACCATCCTCTTCCACCCTGTGTTCAATCTTCCTGAAAGGTGTGAGGTAAAGCATACTGGTTTTTTTCAGTATTTTCCTGCGTTCAAAAAAGCCCAATTCCATAATTATCTTTTAATAAATCTGGCAAGCTTTCACCTGCCAGATTTGATTATATTAGAAACTTCCGCTTGGAGGTGGTGGCTCACTGGCATCACCTTTATTCTTAAGCGGAATATAGATCATTACAAATGATATTATTGTTAATACAACCAAGCTGATAATGAATGAAGGATCTTTAAAGAATTCAGGTGTAGGAACCTTCATGAAATAAAGCAAGGCAAAGATAAGACCCATTAGTGCTTCGCCAGCTATAAATCCGGAAGCTAGCAACACACCTACATTTTCCATTCGTACCACCTGTCCCTTCGAGTAAATTCTTTCGGGATTACCATCCTTATCAAGCACTTCTTTACCATTGACTTTCTTTTTCCTGTTAAACATTTCGAGTATGCCTTTTACACATCCACCAAGGAATATAGCAAATGTTGTTTCAAGAGGAAGATACATACCTACGCTGACAAGCATAGGACTCTTTACCTGCATCAGGATAAAACCAAGACCCATCAGCATACCTACAATAATTAAAGGCCATGCCATTTGTCCGCTCACAATACCTTTTGATAACATAGCCATTAAACTTGCCTGAGGTGCGGGAAGGTTCTTACTTCCAAAACCGCCATCATACCCGTCTTTAATCCCTTGAGCAATATCACCCTGATTTAAGATAACCAGAACCCCAAACATAACAGAACCGGCAAGAATAACACCAATGATATCACCTATCTGCATTCTCCAAGGAGTACCGCCGAGAATGTGTCCTGCTTTCAAATCCTGTAGCATCTCTCCTGCAACAGCAGCCGAAACGCAAACGATAGCAGCAATACCTAAAACTGTAGCCACGCCTGCATCACCGCTAACACCCAATGCGACTAATATAAGAGCAGTAACAACAAGAGCTGTTAAAGTCAATCCGCTGATAGGATTATTACTGGAACCCATGATTCCGACAAGGTACCCTGAAACAGCGCCAAACAGGAAAGCAAGAATAATAAGAACAGTTGCAGCAGCAATGGAAACTATAAGGCTGGCATCGAATACAAAAAATGCTATACAGAATGTTAGACAAGCAACAGCAATTATTCCAATTATGATCCATGTAAAAGATATATCTTTTTCCGTACGTGAAGTTTGAACTGTGCCTCCGCTGGCAGCTTTGCGAACATCACCTATGGCTCTTTTCAAACCTTCGCCTAAACTCTTACGCATTTTGAATAACGTAAAACAAGCCCCCATTAACATACCACCTATAGCGATAGGACGAACAATGAACCTCCATACCTGTGTGATCTGGTAAGAAGTATCGCTTACCTTGGCCATAGCATCAGAAGCAGATAATGTTGGATCCTTGGTCTGTAAAAGAGCTGCCCAACTGGTAAGAAAATCCATATTGATAGAAGGAGAAATGAAATAATAAATGATAGGAGCAAGCAAACCCCATGCGATCAGTCCACCGCTGAAGTTAAGGGCAGCATATTTTGGTCCGATGATATAACCCACACCCATATAAGCAGGACTGATTCCGGGTGAACTTAACATTAAACCGCCTTTACCTGTAAAGAGCGTACCCGTAATAGTTTGTTTTGAAAAAGTAATGAATTTCTGCCATGAAGTAGCAAAGAATTTCATCTGTCCGAGTGCCTGAATGAGAGCACCGCCTCCCATCGCACCAAAAAGGAATTTAGAACCACCACCGGCGCCACGACCTGCTTTATGTATTTCAGCAGCAGCAATAGATTCGGGGAATTTAAGTTCAACATCCTCAACCATTACTCTTCGAAGTAAAGCCACAAACATTATACCTAGTACACCACCGGCAATTAAAATAAGAGAAGAAGTTAAATAATGTCCTGGTGTGTAAAAGTCATGCCACAAGCCCGATACAAAAAATGCAGGCAAAGTAAATATCGCGCCGGCTGCAACTGATTCTCCAATCGATCCGACAGTACGGGCAAAGTTCTCTTCAAGGATAGACCCTTTAAAAGTCTTTAATATTGCCATACCTATAACAGCAGCCGGATATGTTGCCGCAATGGTCATGCCTGCCCTTAAGCCCAGGTAAGCATTTGCAGCACCTAAAATAACACACATGATAAGGCCTATGATTAAAGCTCTTAAAGTGAATTCGGCCATATTTGTCTCAGCTGAAACAAAAGGCACAAATTTCTTTTCTTCTGACATGTTTCCTCCTTTATTATTTGATTAATTGGTTATTGATTTCAGTCAGCTAATTAAGAAAAAAACTCTGATATAGACAAAGAATTATTTTCCCCGCGAACATTAATTTGATATTTCTTACAGTGGCTCTGCAAAATACATTTCAATTTCTCCTCTGTTCTTAATTGGAATTTTTCCCCTGTATTCACAACGAAAATGATCTTTCACATATTGATATGTTACATCTGAAAGGTTCACTTTTCCTTCATGACCGGCCGATTCAATTCTTGAAGCAATATTCACAGTATCTCCCCATATATCGTAAGAGAACTTTTTTAAGCCTACTATGCCTGCAACAACTGGACCGGTATGTATGCCTATCCTCATTTCAAGATATTGCCCACCGATAGCAATCTGACTCTTTTTATACTCTTCAACAAAATCCCTCATCATTAAGCCGCAATTCACAACATCTACCGGGTTGGTGCTGTTGGCGTCTGGCAATCCGCCGGCACACATGTATGAATCGCCAATAGTTTTAATCTTTTCAATATCATAATTCCCTATGATGGCATCGAACGAACGGAAATAATAATCAAGCTGCTCAACGAGTACTTCAGGTTCAAGATTTGCAGCATATTTAGAGAACCCTTTAAAGTCAGCAAACAATACTGTAACAAGTTCAATCTTTCTTGCCTGTGATCTGCCATTAAGTTTCAATTCCTCGGCAACTTCAGAGGGCAGTATATTTAATAACAATTCTTCTGATTTTTGTTTTTCAATCTTAATTATCTCATTGTCACTTTTCTTACGATTATAACTATAAAATGCCAATATTGTTAATGCAATCAGCAGGAAGACACCCCCAGCTAAGGCATATACTTCTAGATGCTGTTTTTCTATCCTGATATTATTTTTTTCGAGTTCGGATTTTTGCACTGCAATAAGATTTTCATTTTGCTGGGCTTCCATATTGTATTGAAGCGTTGTTAATTGCTGCTTCCCTGTATTGAAAAGAGAATCCTGTATTTCATAATATTGTTTAATGTATTTATATGCATCGGCATACTGGTGCAGGTTTTCAAAAGTTGTAGCAAGCCCTTTATAAGCTTTCTCCTCTTCTTCCCTGGCTTCAGCCAACTGTGCCATTTCAAGCGCCTCCTTAAAGTAATTTGAAGCAGTCTGGTATTCCTTTTTGTGTAGATAAATGTCACCTATCAGATTCTTATTCGTAGCAATGCCATTGTTATAATACCTGTCTTCATATATCTTTTCCGACATCTCAAAATATTTCAGCGCTTCCGTCGTGTCTTTGCTGTTCTCGCTTAGCAATCCAAGATAGTTCAGGGTGCGGGCATGAGGTATTTCGTTATTTGGATTCTTTTCTATCTCTAAAGCCGACTCAAAATAATGCCGTGCACTGTCTAGGTTACCTCTTAGTCTAAATATATTCCCAATGCTGTTCAAGGTATTCGCCCTGCCCGATTTAAGCTTCAATTGTATTTCAAGGGCTTTATGTTCATATTTTAAAGCATGGTCATATTCTTCCATATTAATATAAACATTGCCTATATTATTATAAACTGAAGCCAGCCCATTATCATTTTTAGTCTCGCTGAACAATTCAGCTGCCTTAATGAAATAGGCAATGGCATTTGTATATTCGGCTACACGAAAATAATGTGAACCCATCAGGTAAACTGCCCTGGCAAGATATTTTCTTTGATTTATCTTTACCGCTACTGCCAGGGCTTTATTCAGGTATATGTATGCCTGTTCCTCATTGTTCCCACTATATAAACGTGCTAAATCAATATACGATTGGTATTTATCCGTATCATTTTTACTTTCCGATATTGCCTCGTATGAATTGCCAATTTTAATGCTATCCTGCGGATAACATACCATGGCAAGAAACACCATGAAAAAACATACGGCAATTAATTTCTTATAATTCATTTATCATTTTCAGTAAACAAATACCAGCTTTTTAGTTTCAAAGAATTCTTCTTCAAAGAAATCTTTCAATTCAAATACTTCGTTGTAGGCTTTCAATTGCTTTAATTCATTCGAAATATCCCCGCCTTTCAGGTACAATATTCCATTAGGTATTGCATTGAAGCCATTATTCTTTATTTTATTGCCTGTCCATTTATAAAATTCCGGTAGTTCTGTTACAGCACGGCTCACTATGAAATCAAATTTCTTTTCAACAGTTTCCGCCCTTGCCAGCATGACTTCAACATTATTCAAACCTAATTCTTCCGCAACTGCTTTGACCACATTGATCTTTTTACCAATGGAATCAACTAAAAGAAATTTGCAAGACGGAAACATTATTGCAAGCGGTATTCCGGGGAATCCTCCTCCTGTGCCAACATCCATTATGCTGGTTCCCTCTTTAAACGTTATCACTTTTGCAATGGAAAGGGAATGCAGCACATGCCTTTCGTAGAAGTTATCCATATCCTTGCGTGAAATAACATTGATGCGCGAATTCCACAAAGCATATATTGCTTCAAGCGCAGCAAATTTCTGTTCCTGTTCCTTTGTTAAAGCAAAATATTTGGTGATTATATACATATATTGTTAGCAAAGTTAACCGAATTTTGATTTTATAAAAAAATGTTTTAGGTTTGCCTCCCCGATTGTTTTAAGTTTATGAGAAAGATTTTTTTGCTGTGTGCCGGAATTATTGCTTTAACGCTTATCTGTTCCAATGTTTCATCTGAATACGCAAAGGCTCAGAAATACACACTTGGTGATTATATACTTGCTTTCCGCACTTACGCTTTAAAAGAAATGAACCGCAGCGGCATACCTGCCAGCATTATTCTCGCTCAGGCAATAATTGAATCGGCTTTCGGCAACAGCACCCTTGCCATATTAGCCAATAATCATTTTGGCATTAAATGCAAACCCGAATGGAAAGGCGAAACTTTTCCAATTGGTAATATTTGTTATAAGAAATACGGTTCCGCTATTGAATCGTACCGCGACCATTCCAACCATATCAGAGCGAAAAAGTGGTATAAAAATCTTTTCAGCCTTAGTATTAACGATTATAAAGGATGGGCATGGGGCCTAAAGAACGACGGCTATGCCGAAGACCCTAATTATGCTTACAGTTTGATAACCATTATTGAAAGGTACAAATTACACAGCCTCGACAGCCTTTACACTCCCGCAGATACTATTATTGCTAAGTAGCATTGGGTTTCACTTCCACTATTCTTGATGTAATAATCCGATATTAAAAATTATTTATCATGAAGCCAATGCAGCAATAATTATTATAAGTAAAGTTGTCAGCATTATTGCTACTTCAATCATTCCAAGAATAAAACCGACCAGTGCATATCCTTTTCCTTTAAATATATCGGGGAAATGTTTTATTTGATTAAGTCCGCTACGGCTATATGTAAGGGCACAAACAGCACACACAACAATTGCAATACCCACTATATCCAACACTACTGAGCCAGCTCCGCTAATTGATAATACCGCTAATACTATTAAAAGCACTGGTGTTGTGATTCCGCAAAAAAAGCCAATCAAAGCGTCTTTATTTATCACACGCTTACCATCATCCCTTCCAAATGGCAAGGAAATATTCAATCGCCTTTCAACTTTGTTGATTATTCTTCCAGCAAGAGTATTGTTTTGCTTTCCCCGGATATTCTTTTCATCGGGAATAACAGGTTTGGTGGGTTTATTAACAGTTTGCTTTATGTCATCAGTCGAAGCAATTAAATTATCAGTATTGTTACCGCTTTTTGTTACTGTTTGATTGGAAGAAGCAATTGTCGTTTGGTTATTTGGAATTTGAATTTTAGAAACTTTCTGTCGTTTTGGAAAAACATTAACAAAATAACCTTTATTATATTTCCTTTTCTGAATGATACCCGAAGAAATTACATTGTTAGTGTTGCGGCACGAGCTGATAATAAATAATTGTATAATTATCAGGCTAATTAAAGAAGAGAAAGATGTTCCTGTTTTCAAAGTTTTGATTTTTTTAATCCAAATACCACTTTTCTCCTTTGTTAGTCTTAACACCTACAAAACCAATGCTAACTGTATAGAAAACTGTTGTAATATAATCGCTCGTACCGGGATTTAAAGTTGTGGACAAGCCGTAAACATCATAAAATTTCCTGCTTACAATGGTAAGCGAATCATAATATGCAACGGGTGAACTACTGGTGGTGGGCAACACAGAAATAGCACCTGAATTGAACTGATATAGTCCGGTAAAATAACCTATTTCGGGATGCGACAGGAAGCCGAAGTTTACACTGAATATTTTATATTCAGGAGTGTTGAAAGGATATGAAAAAGATAAACTTATTGTAAAAATACTGTCGGCTTTTATAGTTACAGTTTCAACCGTATAATAGTTGCTCGATATATTGCTGTTCTGCAGCGCTTTGTTATACACATCGCTTATAGGGCTTTTTACGCTCATATTTGCAAGCCTTCCCAGCGAATCTTTAAAAGTAAGCTGTTCGCCTCCATGGTAAGGGACAATCTGATGATCCTGAGTGGTGAAAGAAAGAGTGCCCAGGTTTTTCCCTTCTTTTGTACAATGGGTGAAAAGCAAAATAACCGAAGCAAAAAAAATTAATACTAAGATTGGGGTTTTTGTTTTCATACAATTCGTCCTTTTAACATGAACCTTTATTAAAAATAGCCGGGTCCTTATTTTATTATGTCAACAAAATTATTGATTTTAATTGAAAATAGAATATATAATTATTTATGTTTACGTAGTCTTTAAAGATTTTTACTTTTTACAAGAGCTTATTCGTTGTAAGACTTGCACCAACTCTTATAATACTTGCACAAACTATTACAATACTTGCACAAAGTATTACAATACTTGCACAAACTATTACAATACTTGCACAAACTATTACAATACATGCAGAGAGTATTACAATACTTGCACAAACTATTACTGTTTTGGGTACTGTGCTGTGAATAATATTCAACCGGAGCTTAAAAAAACTTCACATAACCAAGCATTTGCATTTGCTTTATACCTAATTTTGCATGATACAACTGTTTTATATAATGAAAAGACTTATTATTCTGCTTCTTCTTCTCATTTTCAGCTTTCTTCTCAAAGCTCAATATGAGGATTACGGCTTCAAACGCGATCTTTCCATAATAGTAAGGGATAGTTTGCACAGCATAATGAAAAACCCCTGGGGCGGCGGAATGAATTCATGCCAGTTTTCGCAAATCGACCTGAACGGCGACGGCATTCCCGACCTTTTTATTTACGACCGTAACAGCAGCAGAGTTCTTACCTTTATTAATAACGGAACCGCCGACTCTGTGGATTATGTGTATGCTCCCCGGTACGAAACCATGTTTCCGCCAATATTGCCCAATACATGGGCAAGATGTATTGATTATAACGGCGATGGGAAAGCCGATTTCTTTACTTTTTCAAATTATTCCTCTATTGCTGTCTGGAAGAATGTTTCTACGTCTGCCGGATTAAAATTCAGACTTATCACTAATGCAATACCATCTGTGTATCCCGGTAATGATACTATTCCCGTGTATTTAACCAATGTTGACTTGCCTGCCATAGCTGATATTGACGGTGACGGCGACCTTGATATTCTTGTTTTTTACGATTTGCTTAATCAATATGGTGGTTGCTGGGTGCAATATTATAAGAACATGTCGGAAGAAACTTATCATAACGCCGACAGCTTGATTTATAATCTTGAAACATATTGCTGGGGACATTTTTCAGAAAGTGTCAGGGGCGATTCTATTGCATTGGATACCACCTGCCCTTCTTCCTGGATGAGAACAAAACCAACAAATAAATTAACCGATGATGCAAAACATGTTGGAAATACAATACTGGCAACTGATCTGAACGGCGATGGTTTGCCCGACCTTGTTCTTGGCGATATGGGTTATAAGAACCTTATTAAGCTTACAAATAGTGGAACTATTGATTCTGCAAGAATGACAAGTCAGGATACCTTATTTCCTTCAAATTCAGTCCCTGTTAATTTGTATTCTTTACCAGCCCCTTTCTTCCTGGATGTAAATAACGATGAACTAAAAGACCTGATTGTTTCTCCGTTTGATGGAAGTCAGACCAATTCGGAAGACTTGAAAAGCTGCTGGTACTATAAGAATACAGGAACAAATTCACATCCTGTATTTGAATTTCAATGCAATAATTTCCTTCAAAAGGATATGATCGATATTGGTTCAGGCGCATATCCCGTATTGTTCGATTATAATGGCGACGGGCTTCCTGATTTGTTTATCGGGAATTTCGGCGCCCGCGACTCTTCATATTACGATTGGTATCAGCTACGTTCAAACCACAGATCGAAGATTGCTTTATATCAAAATATCGGGACACCTGGAAATCCGGAATTTCAGTTTGTAACTAATGATTTTGCGAATATTTATCAGCGCAACATATCGGGTGTTCTTCCAACCTTTGGAGATTTATATGGCAATGGTCGTCCTGTTATGATTATAGGGCGTACCGATGGATACCTTGATTTATATATTGATACTGCAGCTGCAATTTATCCGTTGAAAATGGCCCTTGCTGATACATCATTTCGGAATATACATGTCGCATTTTCTTCCGCTGATGCAGCTCCTTCAAGTGCTCCTCAGTTAATTGACCTTGACGGCGATTCATTACTTGATCTTGTTATCGGGCAGGAAAATGGCAATCTGACTTATTACAAGAACACAGGCACCAAAACAAATCCCCAGTTTACCCATATCACTGACACATTGGGAGGAGTTAATGTTACCCTATATGCAACTTCAAATTACGGAAACAGTATTCCCTGCTTTTTCAGGGATTCCACAGGTGAATTAAGATTATTTGTTGGAAGTTTGAGCGGAAACCTATATTATTATAAGGATATTGAAGGCAACTTAACACCCGGAAAGCAGTTCACTCTGGTTAACTCCAATTACCTTTATATTTATGAAGGGCAATACAGCAGTTATGCAGTTGGAAACCTCACCAGTAATACTTATCCCGATTTGATAGTCGGAAATTATTCGGGCGGGTTATCTTATTTTAAAGGAGTACATCCAAGCCTTTTGGGAGTTAATAATTATTCCTCTCCCACTTACATGGATGCTGAATTATATCCCAATCCGGCATATGACAGAATAAATATTTCATTTCCCAAGAATGTTTCAATCCAGACAGCAAATATTACAATTTACAATTCACAGGGAGCTTGCATTCGCACATTGCAGCAAAACTCACCATCTGTCATTACTATCGATGTTTCTGAATTAGCCGATGGCTTGTATATATGTACTATCACTGGCAAGGATAAACAGAATGGAAAAGAATTATCTCTTCGTAATAAATTCCTGGTGATGCATTAATCCGGAATAATGCTTTTACAGTATTTTAATTCACTAAAACTATTTTGATTCCAGTAATTTTATAACTAACTTTATTAAAAATTTAATTAGTATACTTTTATTTTTGGTTAGTTTTAAATTATAAATATTAACTATCATAAAAAAAGAATCCCCGCATTTAGTGGGGATTCTTAATTTAATTTCAGGTTCACTTTAACCTTTTACAAGTTTGATATTAACAGAACCTTTATCAGAGATAATTTGCAACAAGTAAATACCGGTAGACATTTGCGACATGTTTATAATATTATGGTACTTCCCAGTCAATTCATTTACAGTTTCTCTATACTGAATCTGCCCAAGCAAATTATATATTTTAACATCAAGGGCAGTTAACCCGCTATAGTCAAACGTCACAGCAATATCTCCATTGGTGGGAACAGGATAAACGGAGACATTATCTACAAACATATTTTCTTGTATGCCAGGCCCGAAACCAACTTTGATAATAACTATTTGTGTATCGCTTCCGCAAATATTAGAAGCAATAAGTTTAATAGTATCTGTACCGGGAACAGCATATTGATGAACTGGATCGAATGCTGTCGAAGTATCTCCATCGCCAAATTCCCACAGGTATGTTTGACCGTTTAATGAAGTATTGTAGAATGTAAGAGTAGTGCCAGATGCTCCATCATTAAAATAAGCTACCGGCTTGGGAATGAATTTTACCGGTATGATATTACTAACTGCAGTACATCCATTACTGTCAGTGACTGTCACATCATAATTACCAACGTGTGTAACATCAATTTCAGGTGTTGTAGAACCGCCCGCCCAGTTATAATCATAGTATGGAGTGGTTGTATGCATAATCACAGAAATTGAATCACCTTCACAAAAATCAGTAGTATCATCCGCCACAATAACAGGAGGAATAGCAGCAGGAAAATTATAAAGCACCATAGCTGCTGAAGTATCGCTGCAACCATTAGCAGATGTAGCAATTACCCAATATGTACCGATGGTGTGAATAGTATCGGTTTGTGTTGTTGCCCCATTTGACCACAGATATGAAATATAACCGCTGCTTGCAATTAAAATTGCAGGATTTGATGATCCCGCGCAAAACCCTCGGGGGCCAATTGCTGCGATATTGGGAGGAGTAAAAGGTTTTACTGTAACTAATACATTATTGGATGCTGAACAGCCGACTCCTGTTGTTACGGTAACAGTATAGGTGGTTGTTACATTCGGGTGTACAGTGTTGGAAGCAGTAGAAGCGCCATTGCTCCATGCATACGATCCTCCGCCTGTCGCCACTAATGGAACATTACTACCATTACATATTGTTGTATCATTGCCGGCAAATGCTACAGGAGAAGAATTTACTGTTATAACAGTACTGGCTGTTGCAGAACAACTGCTTCCGTTAGTAACGGTAACCGTGTATGTTCCAGCTGTTGTTACAGGAATAGTTTCTGTTGTAGCTAATGTATTCCATGAATATGTAGAATAGCCACCTCCTGCGTCAAGGGTTGCCG
>JBEKEO010000048.1:0-17531 GCA_050013795.1 Bacteroidales bacterium | reverse complement strand
TTGAAATAGCTTCATCCTTTGTCAATGGTGCAAGTCCTGAGCTCACATCTTTCAGTACTTCAATAAAAATTCCGCCCAGTCCGCAAAGTATCATGTGCCCGAATTTATCTTCTTTTTTGGCACCTGCAAACAATTCTATGCCCGAAAGCATAGGCTGTATCAGGATAGCAGTAGTATCTTTTATTTTTATCATCCTGTTGAATTCAGCGCCAACAGTTTTAGCATCTTTTACATTCAGCGCTACACCGCCCACATCCGATTTATGAACAGGGCCTACCACTTTCATTACAACAGGGAAACCAAGTTGCACAGCAACCTTCACAGCAGCTTCCTTTGTTTTTACGACAGCTTCTCCTGCTCTCGGAATACCGGAAGCATCCAGCAAAAGTTGAACAGCATCAGGCTGAAGATAACCATTTGAAGCGATATCAATGACCTTTCGTATTTTATCTTTATTGATTTTTGGAAGCTCTATTTTTTCAGGGACAGGTTTGGGTGTATAATATATTTTAGCAAGTGCATTTCCCAGGGCTACTTCTTCTGGAAAATTTATTCTTCCTTTGGAAATGAAATCGGCTATTTCATTCTTTACATTAATAATGGATGGTAATACCGGAAATATCGGCTTTTTACAACTTTTCATTTTCTGATCAATCAGGTTGTAAACATCATAAACTTCCGTTAAGCCGGGGCTGCCGAAGATTATGATCATGGCATCAATGTTGTCAAAATCGTTTTCACAGGCATCTATTATCTTACCTAGTTGCTCTGCGGTTCCTGTTGCAAGAAAATCAATAGGATTTGCTACAGACGAACCCGGGAAAAGATTCTCAAGAAGTGCTTTTGCTTTTGGCCCTTCGATATGAGGAATTTCAAGTCCACCGTTTGCCAGTGCATCAGTAAGCATAACTGCCGGTCCTCCGGCATGAGTGATGATGGCAATATTTTTCCCTTTCAGTTCCTTATGCATGAAAACAGATGCAACCGTGGTCAGTTCATCCCTGCCATAGCACCTTACAATTCCTGCTTTACGAAATAATGCATCTACCGCGGCATCAGGCGAGGCAAGCGCTCCGGTATGCGAAGATGCAGCACGGCTTCCTGCATCCGAAGACCCTGATTTTATAGCAGCTATCTTACAACCCTTGCGTATCAAGGAGGATGCATGCTTAAGCAGCATTTGCGGATTTTTGATATTTTCTACATAAAGCAGTTTGACTTTAGAGCTTTTTTTAGGATCAAAGCGTTCATCCATGAATTTCAGCACTTCTTCCACACCCATTTGTGCGGAGTTGCCTACCGAACAAACACTCGAAAATGTCAGCCCTTTTGTAATGCCCGATTCTATGATAAATACTGCCGTTGCTCCCGAACCTGAAATAAAATCACAGCCTTGCTGATTAAGTTTGGGAATAGGTGTGGTGAAAATACCGCTGTAATTGATGTTCAGGAAGCCGGTGCAATTAGGTCCTATCAAAGAACCATTCACGGAATTGATGATGTTCACCACTTGCTTTTCAATTTCTGCACCTTCTTTGTTCTCTTCGCTGAAGCCAGCTGAAAGAATGATAAAGGCTTTTGTCCCTTTTTGTTTTGCCAGTATTTCAACTGTTTCGACACAGTATTTTGCTGCAATGGCAAGTATAGCCAGGTCGGTTTGCGGCAAATCTTTCACATCGGCAAAAGCTTTAATGCCCTGCACTTCCGGTTCTTTAGGATTTACCACATGTAACACTCCTTTAAAATGGCCATCTTTCAGGTTGAACAAAACCTTGCCCCCTGGTTTGCTTAATGTATTTGAACCGCCCACCACTACAATGCTTTTGGGGTTTATCAATTGTTCGGTTATCATATTTTTGTCTGAAGTTTAATATTATTATTGATTTTTAATGTTAATATACCCTGTGCTTACTCATTACCTTTGGTACAAAAGCAAATGAAGAAGGGGAAATAATGAACCTCTCAGGTTCCGTTAAAATGAATAGCTGTCTCTTTCCTTTATATTAAGGAAAACTTTTTTGGCGAGGACTGATATGATATGTTTAAAATCTGCCATCAGTATTTGAATCATTCAAAGGTAAAAAATATATTTAACTTGATAATGAAATCAAAAATATATTTTCTTTAAAACAAATATATTAAAGAAATCTATTGGTGTGATTGAAATAATATAAATTTGACTTCTTTAAAATCATATGATGATGAAAGTACTGGCAATAAACGGAAGCCCCAAGAAAGATGGCAATACATTTCATGCACTGAGCATGATAGGCGAAGAACTTTCAGCAAACGGAATAGAGTTTGAAATTCTTCATATAGGGCATAAAATGATACATGGTTGTACTGCCTGTGGCAAATGTGGCGTGAACAAAGATGAGAAATGTTCCATAGGAACGGATGACCTGAATAAATACATACCGCAGGTAAAAGCTGCCGATGGACTTATTATAGCCTCGCCTGTATATTATTCGGGTGTTGCAGGAACAATGAAAAGCTTTTTAGACCGCTTGTTCTATGTTTCAGGTTCAAACGGAAACCTTTTCAGACATAAGGTTGCAGCAGCGGTAGTGGCAGTCAGGAGGTCGGGAGGTTCGAGTACCTTAGATACGCTGAACCATTATCTTGCTTACTCCGAGATGATCATTGCAACATCCAATTACTGGAATATTATACATGGACGAACTCCGGGCGAAGTTGCACAGGACGGCGAAGGCGTTCAAATCATGCATGTGCTGGGCAAAAATATGGCATGGTTGCTGAAGATGAAAGAAGCCACAACAACTATTATTGAAGAACCCAAAAAAGAAAAGAAAGTAATTACTAATTTTATCCGCTGAATGAAAAAGAAAATTTTAGCAGAATCTGACTATTTATAAAAAAATAAACCCATGAAAAAAATAATCTTAATGCTTGCAGTAAGCTGTTCATTCTGCTTTTTGAGTATAATATCAAACGCACAGACTCCTAACTGGCTTTGGGCAAAAACGGCTGGCGGTTCAAGTAATGATATAGCATATTCTGTTGCGGTGGATGCATCAGGAAATTCATTTGTTACTGGATGGTTTGGCAGCCCTGATCTTACTTTTGCTCCCACCACATTAACAAATAACGGCGCTGATGATATATTTCTTACAAAATATGATGCCAGTGGAAATGTGGTATGGGCCAGAAGCGCCGGCGGAACTAATCACGATTATGCAAATTCTGTTGCTGTTGACCCTTCAGGTAACTCATATATAGTAGGATCTTTTACCAGTGATACAATTATTTTCGGTTCATATACACTTATAAATACAGATAATACGACAAATAGTACCTCCGATTTGTTTCTGGTAAAATATAATTCCAGTGGAAATGTGCTTTGGGCAAAAAGTGCAGCAGGTTTAAATAACGACGAAGCCGCTTCCGTTTCAGTGGATGCTTCAGGAAATGTATACTTAACAGGATATTTCAGTAGTTATACTCTTAGTTTTGGTACCATAACATTGACGAATACCGATACGATAAATTATACCGATGATATTTTTATTGCGAAATACAATAGCAGCGGAAATGTGGTATGGGCAAAAAGCTATGGAGGAACAGGCTGGGACGATGCGTGTTCGATTGCAGTGGATGCTTCAGGGAATACATATGTGGCAGGCGCTTATGATAGCCCCACTATTGTATTTGGCACTTCTACTTTAACTAATTCCAGTTCAGTTGATACTACCGATATATTTATTACTAAATTCGATGCCAGTGGAAATGCGCTTTGGGCAAAAAGTGCAGCAGGCAGGGGTGATGATGTTGCATATACTGTTGCATTGGATGCTTCGGAAAACTCATATGTGGCAGGATGGTTCCAAAGTCCTTCAATTAAATTTGGCAGCACAACCCTGCTTAATAATGATGCTACAGGCGCCAGCAATGATCTATTTATTGCGAAATACAATACCAGCGGAAATCTGCAATGGGTAAAAAGAGCAGGAGGAGATGGCAATGATCAGGCTTCTTCTATTTCTGTTACTACATCCGGGAACTTTTTTCTGGCGGGACAATTTTCAAGTCCAAGTATAATATTCGGTTCAGATACATTGTCAAATACAGGTTCAACTTATTATTTAGATGCTTTTGCTACTAAATACGATGCCAGTGGGAATGTGCTTTGGGCAACAAGTGTGGGTGGGACAAGTGATGATCAGGCATATTCTGTCGCAACAGATGTTTCCGGAAATGCATATCTAGCAGGATGTTATTACAGTCCGACTATCAAATTTGGTGCTACTACTCTGACCAATTTTGATAATACAAGCAATACTGCTGATATATTTATTGCAAAATTAGGCAGCAATTCTGGAATAAATGATTTTGTTAATTCATCAGATATTCTGATTTACCCAAATCCTGCTGACTATAACCTGACTGTCAAAACACCCCAAAGCTCAGAAATTGAGATTTTAAATATAGACGGACAGCTATTACAAATCATTACTTCAAACGAAAATTATACAACGATTAATATTTCAGGTTTAGCAAGAGGTATGTACTTTGTAAAGATAAAGACAGAAAAAGGGATTGAGATGGGAAAATTTGTGAAAGAATAATAAAATAGTAAAAGACAACTAAATAAAAGGGCTTCGCTACCGCGAAGCCCTTTTTCGTTATAATTATATAGAATTATATTTGCTTATCTTTGCCCTGTGAAATCGGAGGAGATCCTTGCGCATTACAGGCAGGATTCAAGGACAGGACGAGTAAAAGATATTATCAGGGACAGCCAGAAAGCCCGCATTCATTTAAAAGGATTAAGCGGATCAGCAGGTGCAGTAGTGGGGGCGGCAGTTTTTGAAGGAAATCCCTTTGCCCATTTATTCATACTTCCCGATAAAGAATCAGCCGCTTATTTCCTTAACGATATTGAAAATATCTTCGAAGAGCAGCATCTTCCGGCTGAAAAAAAACGCATACTCTTTTATCCCACTTCTTATAAGAAAGCATACGAAATTGAGCAAACGGATAATGTAAATGTGCTGCTGCGCACGGATATCCTGAATCGCCTTTCGGGTGGAAAGAAGAAAAATATTATCGTTACTTATCCCGAAGCTTTATCAGAAAAGGTTGTTACCAAATCATATCTTACACAAAATACATTTAAGCTAAAGACCGGCGAACAGGTGAACCTTGATTTCATTATGGAGTTCCTTGCCGAATATGGTTTCGAGCGTGTTGACATTGTTGTGGAGCCAGGACAGTTTACATTAAGAGGCGGCATAATAGATGTTTTTTCTTTCTCCAACGATTATCCTTACAGGATTGAATTTTCGGGCAATATAGTGGAATCGTTGCGCACCTTCGATCCCGAATCTCAGCTTTCGGTAAGCAAGCTTACACATATTAGTTTGCTGCCGGATATACAAGTAAGGTCAGTGCTTGAAAAGAGGGTTTCTATTTTATCTTTGTTACCATCAGATACAATGATATGGATAGATGATGCAGCCTATACTTTCGAGATAATTGAAAAAGAATTTGAAAAAGCAGTATCAGCTTTCAGCAAGATAGATTCGGAAATCAAACATCTGGAACCTGCTGAATTATTCATTAAAGATGATGAATTAAGAAAAGAACTTCTGGATTTTACTACTATCGAATTCGGCAGGCATTTTCTTTTTGAAGCGCAGGAAACGATACAATTTAATATAGCCCCGCAGCCTTTATTCAGTAAGAATTTCGAGTTGCTTATAACCAATCTTCAGGAAAATTCTGCTGCATCTTACAAGAACTTTATTCTTGCTGACAGTCCAAAACAAGTCGAACGTATTTATACTATTTTCGAGGACATTCAGAAGAATCATACTCTCGCAAAACCCATTGAATTTAATCCTGTAGCTTTTACATTGAATGAGGGTTTTGTTGACAGAGACCTACAAATAGCTGTTTATACCGACCACCAGATATTTGAACGTTATCATCGTTTCCGCATCAGGGATCGCTTTGCAAGCAAGGAAACGATAACAATGAAAGAGCTGTATGATCTGAAGCCGGGAGATTTTATCACGCATATCGATCATGGTATTGGCAGATTTGATGGGCTTGAAAAAATTGAAGTGAATGGGAAAGAACAGGAAGCTATTCGACTGGTATATAAAGACAGCGACCTTTTGTATATCAGTATTCACAGTCTGCACAGGATTTCAAAGTATGTTGGGAAAGATGGTGCAGAGCCGACATTGAACAGGTTAGGCTCAAACACGTGGAGTAACCTGAAGAAAAAGACCAAGCAGCGTGTAAAGGACATTGCCAAAGATCTTATTCAATTATATGCTAAGCGTCGTGCAGAGAAAGGATTTGCATTTGCACTCGACAATTATCTTCAAACAGAACTGGAAGCATCATTTATTTATGAAGATACCCCCGATCAGGTTAAAGCCACCGCTGATGTGAAGAAAGATATGGAAGCAGAATGTCCGATGGACAGACTGATTTGCGGCGACGTGGGTTTTGGCAAAACAGAAATCGCTATACGTGCTGCTTTCAAAGCGGTGAACGACAGCAAGCAAGTTGCAGTGCTTGTTCCTACCACCATACTTGCTTTGCAGCATTTTAAAACATTCTCTGAAAGACTTAAAGATTTTCCGTGCAAGGTAGATTATGTGAACCGCTTTAAATCTACAAAATCAATAAAAAATACTTTAGCTGAACTGAAAGAAGGCAAAGCAGATATTTTGATTGGCACACATCGCTTAATAAGTAAGGATGTTGAATTCAAAGACCTCGGACTTTTAATTATTGATGAAGAACAAAAATTCGGAGTGGCTGCTAAAGAAAAATTAAAACAGTTAAAGGTCAATGTTGATACATTAACGCTTACCGCAACGCCTATTCCACGCACCTTGCAGTTTTCGATGATGGGCGCACGCGATCTTTCTATAATTAATACTCCTCCTCCAAACAGGTATCCTATTATAACCGAACTGCATGTTTTTAAAGAAGAGGTTATTCGTGATGCTATACTATATGAGATTTCAAGAGGAGGACAGGTTTTCTTTGTTCACAATAGGGTGCAGAACATTAACGAAATTGCAGGTGTGATACAGCATTTATGTCCTGATGTCCGCATTGGAATTGGTCATGGCCAGTTGGAAGGACATCAACTGGAAGCTGTAATGCTCGATTTTATTGAAGGATATTATGATGTGCTTGTTGCAACCACCATCATTGAAAACGGTCTTGACATACCAAATGCAAATACTATAATCATTAATGAAGCGCATAATTACGGTCTAAGTGATCTGCACCAGTTACGTGGAAGAGTTGGCAGAGCTAATCGTAAAGCATTCTGCTATCTGCTTGCTCCTCCCCTTTCCGTATTATCTGATGAATCCAGGAAACGGTTAAGAGCAATTGAAGAATTCTCAGAACTGGGAAGTGGTTTTAATATCGCTATGCGCGACCTTGATATAAGAGGCGCTGGGAACATGCTTGGGGGTGAACAAAGCGGTTTTATTGCAGAGATAGGTTTTGAGATGTATCACAAGATTCTTGATGAAGCTATACAGGAATTGAAAGAAACCGATTTCAAAGAATATTTCAAAGACAGCGCACCCAAAGAGTTTGTAAAGGATTGCCTGATTGAAACCGATCTTGAAATATTAATTCCAGATGATTATGTTAACAGTACGAAAGAACGCTTATCGCTATACAAAGAACTCGATAGCGTGGAAACCGAAGCAGGACTGGATAAATTCCGAGAACAACTGATAGACCGTTTTGGAGCAATACCTATACAAACACAGGAACTAATTAATACAATTACTTTACGCAAGATGGCTAAAGAAATCGGTTTTGAGAAACTTGTATTGAAAGGAAATAAATTTATCGGCTTCTTTATTTCGGACGAGAAGTCACCTTACTATCAATCTGAAGCATTTACAAAGGTCTTACATTTTGTGCAAGCCAATCCCCGCGCATGCAGAATGAAAGAAGGGAATAATAAACTTACTCTTACTTTTGAAAATACCGAAAGCGTGAGCGCTGCTATAGAAAAACTGAAATTATTGATGCAATAATAAAATCAATATTAGCATCTTTCTTATTATTGAATTTTGATGCCACTAAGACACCAAGACACTAAGTTTCACAAAAATTTCTTCGTGCATCTTTGTGACTTTGTGGCGCTTCTTAATACACGCCTGTTCTTTTTCTCACAAGCATCATCAGTGCATCTCTTGATTTGCGAAAAGCATCCGGCATTAATATACCACCAGGAATGCTTTTAAAATGGACTGTTCTTTTTTTACCATCTATATTGAACATTAGCATAAATGTGTAATATTTATCAGTTGAAGCGGGATTGCCTATCACTGTATCTAGCTTCATGAAGCCTGTTTTAGAGATGTGTTTTTTAAGAGAATCTATATCAGCTTTGCTAAGGATAGTATCTTTTTTTGTAAGCTCCTTTTGATTCCAGCCGTTAGAGAAATTCACTTTTACACCTTTAAAATAAGTATAAGTTATCCTGCTATTCTTAATACTTACCTCTTCGTATGATGATTCAGTAGTATGAAAATAGTAGGCTTCAAATGCAGAAGAATTATTATTTAAAGTGGGCTTATTATTATCAGGAGTCTTTTGTTTTGAAAGTTCCTTTTTATGACAACATCCGCTAATCAGGGCGAAAGAAATAATGACTGAAAAAAAGATAAGTTTTTTCATTTTTCTCAATCATTGTTTAATCTATGAAACAGAAATACCTTCTTTGGAAATTAGAATACCACGAGTTTCTTCACCTGATCAATTTTCCCCTCAGAATATATCCTGATATAATACATCCCTTTCGGGAAGTTATTTATATCAATAGTAACAGAACCTTTTGTCCCGCTAAGAGGCCTCTTAACAAAAACCTGTCCAAGTTCATTATAAACCGTAAGCACCGGATTAACTGAGGCTCCGGGAATATTATAATTGAGCACTGTAACATTATCAACCGGGTTTGGCATAGGGTCGGAAATAAATGCATCGTTTGGAATGTTTTCCGTAACAGAAGTTGCAGCAGCATTTATTTTGGTCACGGTAACATCATCAAAATAATAACCATCTGCTACAGTGTTAGCGTCAGACACAATAGTGAAACACAGTTTAATTGTCTTGCCTAAATAATCAGCAAGATCGATGCTTTCCTGAACCCATGTACTTTGTGTTCCGTCATATAAGGGAGATCCGAGTACCTGGTTACTGTTTCCCGGTTTAGTATATTTTCCACATAATGGTGTCCAGGTGGTACCCCCATCACTTGATGCTTTCACCTGAACATAATCATAGCCAGCTTCAACAGCCCATTTCGCCCAGAAATTAAGTGTTGCTACCGCAGCGCCTGTAAGATTTATAGAAGTATTAAGCACTATTGTCTTATTGGTATTGTTTGCATAATTTCCTGTAGGAGAATCGGCGATCGAAGATGGAGCAGTATGATACTGTGTGGTACAAATTCCCCAGCCGCCCAAAGTCCAGTTAGTTGCATTAGTGCAATTGTCGGTAAACACAACTACAGGTGTTCCATAAATTTTGGTAATGGTGTCAGAAGTTGTATACAGTCCATTATCAACCGTCAGCAGGTATTTTATAAAATCGCCATTTTGAACAGATGAATTAAGCATGTAGGAAATAGAATCATTTATAATATCCAACACATTCATACTAGAATAAACCTTTGAAGATCCTACAGACTGAATATTTGAAGTGACCGGCTGAACAGAAACAGTAAATGTAGCAGGTAAAAGCCCTAGCCGTTGAATATTATAATTAAAATATCCATTCTGCTGATTTATTGCCAAAGGAGATTCATCATTTGCAATTGCATATTTTCCTGCAAATCTTGCCACATAGAGGTTTTGCAGTATATTGGTCTTGGCAATATCGACTATCCTTGTTGATAAAGGCCAGAAACCATCATTGGCATCACCCGCTTCAGGCGACCAGCAAATCATTTTTCCTTTTGTGCCTTGCTCGCCATAGAACCAGTCAACAGAACCGCCGTTTGCCGTATATCCTACAGTTTGATAAGCATTGCCATATATATATCCATTTTGAACAGTCATAAGCTTAGAATATGTTTTATATATCATGGAATCAGGAGTGAGTAAATTTGTACTATAACACCATGGGTATATCAGCATATTACTATATGTATGATAATCGATAGCGGTAGAAAAGGGATGATGCTCACAGAACCATTTCATGATCTGTGTTTCCGGTTCTGAAAATCCTGCCGTTCCCCTATAAGTATCATCAGAGGTTGTAGGCGATGATCCTGTATTGTCATAGCCCCATTCATATCCATAGTTCCTGTTAAGGTCAACGCCATAAGTTCCGTCGCCATTATTTCGCCTGTTCTTACGCCACATTCCTCCACCTGTAGCATTTGTAGAATGGTTATATTCATAGCCGTCAACGTTGACTATAGGAACAAAGAACAATTCCGTATTATCTAATAAATGTTGTATATCAGGGTTGGTGTTATAATTCTCCATTAAATACCACATATAGAAAATCAATTGCTGCATGCCCATCGGTTCTCTTGCATGCGTAAGTGCACTGTATAAAACCTTTGGTTCGGCTTCATCAATATTGGGGTTTTTGGAAATTTTCACATAATATAATTTCCTGCCTTCGATGCTGGCCATTGTGTCAACCTGTTGTTTCGGGCTTATCAGGTCGGGATAATAAACCAACATAGTGTCCAGCTGTGCAAGCATTTCAGAATAAGTAAGAAAGCCGCCCATAGAACCCAAAGCAAAATGAGAAGGAGTCGGCCAATTGGCTGTGCTGGCACAACTGGCAGACTTGACAGCTTCCTCCATTTTATACTTCTCAGGATGCTGGTTCCTGTCCTGGTAATATTTGGTCATGTCATCTATCAGAATATCGTATTTGAAGCCATTCTGTGACAATTTAGTAATATCATTCTCCGACATTTCGGCAACCAGCCAAGTGTTTTTTGTATAATCACCTTCCAGAGGAATACCAAGTGAACTCAGCTTGGTCAATCCATTGTTGTCAAGATAAATTTTAACTTTTGAATACTTCTGCGCCTGAATGCAAATTGTGAAACATAAGAATAAAAGAGTACAAGTAAAGATGATTTTTTTCATATGAGATGGGTTTTAATGGATATTTTAATATTTGTTTCTGTAAAATTAAACAATAATTTTATCAACAAAACGATTCAAAGCACCTATAATTATAGTGCTTTTTTTTATAAAACCGTTGGTCGGGAATGAAATTTTCTTCGATAATAACAGATCAAACCTTTTTCCACTGAAAGGTTTTGATAAGATGTTTAATATCTTCCTTGATAAAATTTATCACAGGGGCAAGTGAATCATTATTAGGAGCAAAATTGAAATACAAAGCACCCCTTACAAAATTGGAAACACTGTCGGTAACAAAAAACTGGTATGGAGAGGCTGCATTTTCTCCTTCAATAATATAAATCAGTCCATGCACTTTATGTTCGCTGATATCAATGCGCTCGTTATCGATATTATTTGCCTTTGGCATATGTTTCATTGCCAGGTTATATGCATCTTCAGCATATTTGGGAAGATTATTCTTGACTGATTTATAGCTTATATGCACCCTTCCCTTGAATTTGGGAAAGTCAAGGTTGATCCAATAAGGTTCTGCATTTTTGTCATTATCATAGTTGATCTTAGCATAAACAGGATATTCGAACGAATACGGACATATTGAATCAAATATCTTATATTCCTTTTTAGGTAGATCTATCCTCATAAATCCTTTTGGTTTAGGGATATAATCACCCCCACCGCAGGAAGAAAGAAGTATCAGCAAAGTAACAAATAAAGGCAGGATAGAATTATGTTTCATTTAATTTTTTTCTTTTTTGTTTTTCAGAAAGGCTTCCCATCCCTTAGCTGTTATTGGAACAAAAGTTCCGCTCCGACTGATAAGGTTAATTCCCGCAGAAGCTTCGGTAATATGTCCTATAGGCATGATTCCTTTTATTGCTTTAATTTTTTCAAAATCATTTTGTGCAATAGTAAAAAGTAATTCATAATCCTCTCCGCCGCTTAAGGCTGCAATTGTCGGATCTATATTAAGTTCCTCCGCCATGGAAACAGTTGAAGGGTCTATGGGGATTTTATCTTCATACAAATTACAACCTTTTCCGGAATCTTCACAGATATGAATTATTTCAGAAGCAAGCCCGTCAGAGATATCAATCATGGCTGTAGGTTTTATTTTACATTCATGCAAAAGTTCAATAATATCAGTTCTTGCTTCGGGTTTCAGCTGCTTTTCTAAAATATAATCGTGACCCAAGAGTTCGGGTTGCATTTCAGGGTTTGCACGATACACCTCTTTCTCTCTTTTCAGTAGCATCAACCCCATGTAAGCGGCTCCCAGATCTCCTGTAACAAAAACCAAGTCATTTAAGCCAGCACCGTTTCTATACGTAATATCTGCTTTGTTCGCTCTGCCTATAACCGTAATACTAATAAACAACCCCGAAACACTTGAAGATGTATCTCCGCCAACCAGGTCAACTTTATATTTCTTACATGCAAGTCCAATGCCTTCGTACAATTCTTCAATAGCTTCCAATGAAAAACGATTGGATAAAGCAATGCTGACTGTTATTTGCTCCGGGACACCATTCATGGCCGCAATATCGCTGAAATTAACAACGGCAGCCTTATATCCTAAATGTTTCAGTGGGCAATAAGATAGATCAAAGTGAATTCCTTCAATCAAAAGATCCGATGATACAAGTATCTCGCCTCCATCATTGCTGATCACAGCTGCATCATCGCCAACACTTTTTATAGTAGAGTTGTTAATTATATCTACATTTTTTGTTAGATGTTTGATCAGCCCAAATTCACCTAATTCCGAAAGTTCGGTACGCTTACTGTTGCTTTTCCTGAACATGAAGCAAAAGTAATATAATCAGTGAAATAAAAATTTATTCATAGATCATTTACAGGCACAATTTTAGTTTTATTTTCATTATTTTGAATTAATCTAAATAATTTTCTTATATTTGTACTGTCTTTTGAAGGATAAAATCAGCAACAATGGAAGACAGTAATAAAATAATCAATGAAGTTACCCATAACGAATACAAATGGGGCTTCACAACCGATATAGAAACTGAAACTGCACCCAGAGGGCTAAGTGAAGATACCGTTCGTTTTATTTCCACAAAGAAGAACGAACCCGACTGGATGCTTGAGTTCCGCCTTAAAGCTTATCGGTATTGGATTAATCTGAAAGAGCCGACATGGGCACACCTGCATCATCCACCTATCAATTATCAGGATATTTATTTCTATGCAGCGCCTAAACCTAAAAAGCAGGTTTCTAATCTTGAAGAGGTAGATCCTGAATTACTTGATACATTTGAAAAGCTGGGCATCTCACTGAATGAACAAAAGATGCTCACTGGTGTGGCTGTTGATGCCGTTATGGACAGTATCTCCGTTACAACAACATTCAAAGAAACACTGGCTGAAAAAGGAATTATTTTCTGTTCCTTTAGCGAGGCGGTTAAAGAGCATCCCGAACTTGTAAAGAAATATATGGGCAGTGTTGTTCCTTATACTGATAATTTTTTTGCATCATTGAACTCTGCCGTTTTCAGCGATGGTTCATTTTGCTATATTCCGAAAGGAGTAAGATGTCCTATAGAACTGTCAACCTATTTCCGCATCAATGCAGCTAACAGCGGTCAGTTTGAAAGAACGCTTATTGTTGCCGACGACGATAGCTATGTCAGTTATATGGAGGGATGCACTGCTCCTAGAAGAGATGAGAACCAGCTCCATGCCGCAATTGTTGAGATAATCGCTATGGAAAATGCAGAAGTAAAATATTCTACAGTACAAAATTGGTACCCCGGCGATAAGGAAGGCTTGGGAGGTATATATAACTTTGTAACCAAGCGTGGAATGTGCAAAGGAAATAATTCAAAGATATCATGGACGCAGGTAGAAACAGGTTCTGCTATTACATGGAAATATCCTAGTTGTATACTTAGAGGCGACAATTCCGTTGGTGAATTCTATTCAGTTGCGGTTACCAATAATTACCAGCAGGCTGATACGGGAACTAAAATGTTACATCTGGGTAAGAATACAAGAAGTACTATTATATCCAAAGGGATTTCTGCAGGAAAAAGCAACAATAGTTATCGCGGTCTTGTAAAGATTGCAAAGAATGCAACCAATTCAAGGAATTTTTCGCAGTGTGATTCATTGCTGATGGGCGATAAGTGCGGTGCCCATACATTTCCTTACATAGAGGTAGCGAATAAATCATCTATAACCGAGCATGAGGCAACGACATCCAAAATTTCGGAAGACCAGTTGTTCTATTGCTTGCAGCGAGGGATAGATAAAGAAAGTGCGATAGGCCTGATAGTTAATGGATATGCAAAAGAGGTACTGAGCAAGCTGCCAATGGAATTTGCAGTTGAAGCTCAAAAGCTTCTGGCAATAAGTTTGGAAGGAAGCGTAGGATAAAATAATTCATAATTAATAATTTGAGAAATAGTAGGCAATCCACAGTTGGCAGTGGGCAAAACATGACGATTAATGAAAATGAATGACAGCGAAGCATAATGACTATAAATGACTCAGCGAAGCAACAAATAATAAATATAGCTACAAGCTAAGAACCACAAACCACAAACAAAGCATATGTTATCAATAAAAAATCTTAAAGTCTCCATCAACGGTAAAAAAATTATCAATGGCTTTAATCTTGAAGTGAAAGCGGGTGAAGTGCATGCTATAATGGGTCCGAATGGAACAGGCAAAAGCACATTGGCGGCAGCAATAGCAGGTAGAGAGAATTACGAAGTTACTGAAGGAGAAATAATATTTAAGGGGAAGAACCTGCTCGAAATGCAACCCGAAATCAGGTCTCGGGAAGGCATATTTCTTGGATTTCAATATCCTGTTGAAATTCCAGGTGTAAGTATCACAAACTTTATGAAGGCTGCAGTAAATGAACATCGTAAATATAAAGGGCTGGAACCCTTGACAGCTTCCGCTTTTCTGAAACTAATGGATGAAAAAAAGAAGGTTGTTGAACTTCAAACAAAGCTTACAAACCGATCGGTTAATGAAGGATTCAGCGGCGGAGAAAAAAAGAAAAATGAAATTTTCCAGATGGCAATGCTTGATCCAACCCTTGCCATACTTGACGAGACAGACTCAGGCCTTGATATTGATGCTTTAAGAATTGTTGCTAATGGAGTGAATAAGTTAAGAACAAAAGATAATGCATTTATTGTAATCACTCATTATCAGCGTTTGCTTGATTATATAGTGCCCGATTTTGTGCATGTTATGTACGATGGAAGAATAGTGAAATCAGGAGGCAAAGAACTTGCATTTGAACTGGAAGAAAAGGGATATGACTGGATTAAGCAGGAACTTGAAAAAGCCGAATTATAAGGAGATTCCACAATGGCCGAAAATATTCTAAAAGATAAAATTCTCAACGTTTTCAGGGAAAATAAAATTCATTTCGACAATACTGTTTTTCAAAAAGGGATCAGGGATAAATCGATTGAAAGTTTTGACAAGCTGGGTTTCCCGCATACTAAGTTAGAGGAATGGCGCTTTACTAACCTTGCAGACATTCTGAAGAATGATTACTCCATCTTCCTTGAAAACACAGAAAGGGATGTTGACGTTGAAAAATTTTTCCGTTGTGATATCGCCGACCTTGATACGTATACTGCCGTTTGTCTTAATGCTTGGTTTGTTTATAAGAATGCTCCGATTAGCACATTAGCGAATGGGGTTATTATAGGTAGCTTAGCTCATGCACTTAAAGAGTTTCCTGAAATTGTAAAAATACATTTTGGGAAATATTCTGATATAGAAAACAATGCTTTCGATGCGTTAAATACTGCCTTTGCACTGGATGGCATTTTTATTTTCGTTCCTGATAATGTAATTGTTGACAAGCCTATTCAGCTCATCAATATTCTCAACAAGCAGGAGAATACTCTTATTCAGCCAAGAAACCTTGTAATTGTCGGAAAAAATAGCAAGCTGAAACTTGTGCATTGTGATGATATTTTTTCACATGTACCTACGCTTACAAACTCGCTTACAGAAGTTTTTATTGATGAAAATGGAAGTATTGATCACTATAAAATGCAGAACAATGATAATAATTCTGCTATGATTGCAACGACTTATTTTCACCAGGAGAAGAACAGTTCCCTGACCACAAATACAATCACGCTTAATGGAGGGTTGATAAGGAACAACCTCAACATTGCGCTGAATGGTGAAGGATGCGATTCAAACCTTTATGGTATTTATTTAGCCGACAAAAACCAATTGGTGGATAATCATACATTTGTTGACCATGCTAAGCCAAACTGTACCAGCAATGAATTATTTAAAGGAGTTGTTGACAATAAAGCAAAAGCTGTTTTCAACGGAAAGATTATTGTCAGAAAAGATGCACAGAAAACAAGTGCAAATCAAACAAATAAAAATATTCTGCTAACTGATGATGCTACAATAAACACCAAGCCTAATCTTCAGATTTATGCTGATGATGTGAAGTGTAGTCATGGCGCCACAGTGGGGCAACTTGATGCTGATGCATTGTTTTACATGCGAGCTCGAGGTATTAGTGAAGAAAGTGCAAAAATGTTGCTGATGTATGCTTTTGCGGATGAAGTGGTAACCAAAATATCTATACCTGCATTGCGTGAAAAGATTTGCCAGTTGGTAAATAAAAGGTTAAAAGGTGAATTATCTATATGTGATCAGTGTGTGTTGCATTGCGGAAATAATGAACCTATAGTATTTAATATTGATTTGAGTAAAATTTAATATTTGTATTGTGGATTTAGATATCAATAAAATCAGGAAAGACTTTCCTGCACTGCATCAACTGGTGTATAAAAAACCGCTTGTGTATTTTGATAATGCTGCCACAACTCAAAAACCAAAAGTTGTTATTGATACATTGCTTGAATATTACAATAAGCAAAACAGCAATATCCACAGGGGCGTGCATTACCTGAGTCAGCAGGCAACCAGTGCGTATGAGGAGGCTCGCAGAGTTATTCAAAAATTCATAAATGCTCAACACTCTCATGAAATTATTTTTACAAGGGGTACAACGGAATCAATCAATCTTGTTGCATCATCCTTTGCTAAAAAATTTCTAAAGAATGGCGATGAGATTGTAATTTCAGCAATGGAGCATCATTCCAATATTGTTCCCTGGCAAATGGTATGCGAGGAAAAACATTCTGTTTTGAAAGTTATTCCAATTAATGATGCAGGAGAACTAATGCTTGAGGAGTTTGAAAAACTGTTGAATGAAAAAACAAAACTCATTGCAATTTCACATATTTCAAATGCGCTTGGAACAATAAATCCAATAAAGGAGATTATTAAAACAGCACACAGTAAAAATATTCCTGTGCTTGTGGATGGAGCGCAAGCAGTTCCTCACATGAAGATTGATGTTAAGGATCTGGATTGTGA
>JBEKEO010000047.1:0-17940 GCA_050013795.1 Bacteroidales bacterium | reverse complement strand
GGGATTGACAATTCTGAAAGTGGCAGTTTCGGATCCGGTTTGGATATGTTTAAATCCTAAGTAAATCTTTTCATGAGTATAATCACTGATGTGTATATAAAGGCGATGAAAAGGATTGGTATTTGATTCTAATGCAAATGGCCTTCCCAAATCATTTATCTGCAGATTTCCGAATTTTGTGGAATCAGGCCTGAACTCTTTTGTCCCTTCTGCCATAACGTTTATAGCGCAAAAAAGAAACGGGATAATGAAAAGGATGCAGTTATCAGTTGCTTTTTTTAATATGTAAGTTGTTTTTCCCATTTTCTACCCTCCCTTTCTTTCTTTTCAATCCATTTTTTGAAGCGTATTAAAGTTTTTGTATTTTGATTTATTTGTAAAAAATATTCTTTTTTTTCTACTCGATCAATTTCGATACTAAGATACGGTTTTATTTTTCAAAAGTCAAGAGATTTAACAAATATTTTTGGGTTAAATCGATTAATGATAATATTTTCTTTTAATTTTTATGTTCTGTTGGAAGAAATTTTGTGGGAAAAGATGATATAAAAAAAGACAGATTTTGAAATTATATCTATTTTTATCAATAATAATAGTTGAAAAGTTAGCTTTCCAAGAAAAAGCCTTCTATTTCCCGTCTGTCTTTTTTGGTGGGTCTTCCGGTTCCTTTACTTCTTTTTTTAAAAAGAAACTATCCTTTTTGTTTTCCAGTTTCTTGTATTCTTCAAGGGGAGTGAGGTCTTCAACATAATTGCAAACTAACTTTGCAGAAACACGATTCTCAAGAATGCTTGTTACTTTTATATTGTTTTGTTAATCTGCCCGAACCTTATTTGGATAATATCGCCGATTTTAATTTCATGCGATGGTTTTACTGAACGATCGCACAGTATTACTTTGCCGTTTTTACATGCGTCTGCTGCAAGTGAACGGGTTTTATATACTCTTACCGCCCAAAACCATTTATCAATTCTTACATGACCGTTCACGCTTATTTTTGTCTGAAAAATATCTGAATTGGGACTCCCGAAAAATTAAATTCTTCTCGGAGTTTCTTCTCAATAAATCTTTTATAAGGATCTCTTATATATTGCGGAAGATTGCAGAAAAATGCAAACGATGGGGCATGTGTAGGTAATTGGGTGATGAATTTAATTTTAATGTATTTGCCTTTTATCGCAGGAGGGGGATTATTGTTAACAAAAGGAAGCAATACTTCGTTCAGTTTGGAAGTAGAAATTTTTCTAATCCTGTTGTCATATACTTGTTTTGCGGTTTCAATGGCTTTTAAAATCCTTTGCTTATGCAAAGCTGAAATAAAAATGATGGGCACATCCGCAAATGGCTGAATAAGAGTTTTTATTTTATTTTCAAATTCCTTTGCCGCATTGGTGTCCTTTTGTATAAGGTCCCATTTGTTGACAAGAATTACAATACCTTTCCTGTTCTTTTCAGCCAGGCTGAAAATATTCATATCCTGGCCTTCAAATCCATCAACGGCATCAATCATCAGCAGGCAAACATCACTGCTTTCAATTGCCCTTACAGAACGCATTACAGAATAAAACTCAATATCTTCATGCACTTTTGTTTTCTTCCTTAACCCGGCAGTATCAACCAACACAAAATCAAGGCCAAATTTATTATAGTGTGTATAGATGGAATCACGTGTTGTCCCTGCAATCGGAGTGACAATATGCCGTTGTTCGTCTAATAATGCATTTATAAGAGAAGATTTACCAACATTAGGCCTTCCTACAATTGCAAATTTTGGCAGATCTGGCGCTTCATCTTCGGTGGTAACTTCCAATTCTTTCACAATGTCATCAAGCAGTTCGCCTGTGCCGGAACCGCTCATAGAAGATATGCAATATACTTCTCCCAATCCTAATTTGTAAAAATCTGCTGAAGCGGGTATTTTATTACTATTATCAACTTTATTAGCTACAAGAAAAATCTTCTTTTTTGATCTGCGAAGCAAATTGGCAACTTCTTTATCCATGTCAGTAACACTATCGTTGACATCGACCATAAAAAGAATTACTGTTGATTCATCTATTGCGAGGTTAACCTGTTTCCTGATCTCTTCTTCAAAGATATCATCGGAGCCTGTTACATAACCGCCTGTATCAATAACAGAAAACTCTTTGCCGTTCCAGTCTGCCTTTGCATAATGCCTGTCGCGGGTAACGCCGCTTACAGCGTCAACAATAGCCTGACGTTTTTCCACAAGCCTGTTAAACAATGTTGATTTTCCAACATTTGGCCTACCAACTATAGCAACAATATTTATCATATCATTTTTTTGCAGAAGATTGTAAAGTTAGTGTTTCTCTGCAATGGATTATTTAAAAATGTATCCGAATTTCTTTAGCTGGTTCTCATTGTTTCTCCAGTCCTTGCTGACTTTGACAAATGTTTCAAGGAAAACCTTTTTGCCTAAGAATAACTCTATGTCTTTTCTTGCCTGAGTTCCAACTTTCTTTAATGATTCTCCTTTGTTCCCGATTATTATTCCTTTCTGCGAATCGCGGGCAACATAAATAATAGCTCGGATCTTGGTAATCGTTTCCTCTTCAATGAAAGTGTCAATTTCCACTTCAGTACAATATGGAATTTCCTGTGAATAATTAAGAAATATTTTTTCACGTATAATTTCTGCAATAAAGAATTTCTCAGGCTTATCTGTAATATCTTCTTTTGAAAAGAAAGGAGGATTTTCAGGGAGATTTGCTATGATCCAGTCTGATACTTTTTCAAGGTTGAATTTTAATAATGCTGAGACAGGCATTATTTCAGCATTTGGAATGCATTTGCTCCATTCTGACAATAATTTTTCCACTGCTTCCTGGCTGGAAATATCTATTTTATTTACCAGAACAAGAACAGGAATATTCAGTTTGGCAATTCTTTCAAGAAATACGGTATTGTTGAATTCTTCTCCTGCTTCAGTAACCAATATAAAAAGATCGGCATCTTCGAAAGCACTTTCCACAAATTTCATCATGGATTCGTGAAGCTTGTAATGGGGTTCGAGTATGCCGGGAGTATCTGAAAACACTATCTGGTAATCATCTTCGTTCAATATTCCTAAAATGCGATGTCTTGTTGTCTGTGCTTTAGGTGTAATGATAGAAAGTTTCTCTCCTAAAAGAGAATTCATTAAGGTAGATTTCCCAACATTTGGGTTCCCGATAATATTTACAAATCCTGCTTTATGCGACATATATTATAAATATATGCAAAGATAATGAAAAAAGCCACACAATTTTGTGTGGCTTTGATGTAGCCGGAACCCACATATTATCAACCTCAGCACATTTCAGACATATAACCAACCAGTGAATCCGCCCCTCTGAAATTTACATATCCAGCATACATCTCAATTATAACTTTGTGTTTCTCTTTATAATGGCTTGCTTGAAAGCAGGTATGAAAGGTATTTTGTACTTTATTAAAACACCTTTCAATGTTATTCAGCACAATTATTTTATCACTTCCGCAAATAAGATTATTAAAAGTCATGTTTGAAAAATCATTTGGTGACAGTCCAAATATTTTCGCACATGTCTCATTCACAAAATCAAATTTGTTTTTGCTGTAAATAAAAACACCCGTTAATGGATTATTTATTAAAGAATAAAATTTCTCATCGTTATTTTGCTGAAATTTTTCTAATTTATCAAACCTTGTTTTTATTGAATTCAGGAGTTCTTTATAATCAATAGGCTTTGTAATATAATCATCTACTCCTAAATTCATACCTGCCCTGAAATCTTCCTTTTCGATTTGTGCTGTGACGAAAATCAGTGGAATAATGGAGGTGGATTTAATTTGCTGTATGGTTTTATAAAAATCATGGCCGTTTATTCTGGGCAACTTAATTTCGCACAAGATGAGGTTGGGCAGGTGACTTATTGCTTGCTGCAATCCTGTGATGCCATTATCAGCCGAAAGAACATTATATCCTTCATCTTTAAGAAAATCACAGATGTTGGTTCTCAGAACATTGTCGTTGTCAATTACCAGGATGGTTTTCATAGAATTTCAATTAATCTCGTTGCCCATATTTCTGTTTGGTTCACTATTTTTTCAGATGTTCCCAAAAATATCCATCATTTTTTTTGAAGGCCTTACAAACACAAACGGACCGTCTGTATTTTTACATTCAATCCAGTCATGTCTTATCAACTTGCGAACTACTTTGAAAGAAATGGATTTCGATCTCATACAATAAGCGGTCGATTTGTTTTTGATATTATGATTGGCTACAATATGCCTGATTTCCCTCATATATATTTTTTTCATGATTTTAGGATTTATTTTATTGTGCTATATTATATATCACATTATAAATATTCTGATTGCCTTTTTGATTTTTGTCTGATGAATAATATGCATTTCTCCCGCGTGAATCAGTAATAAAATAATAATCGTCAGATGTTGAATTTACAGGAGCCCCTAGGTTTTCAGGTATTGACCAAAAGCCTTCATCATTTAGCGTTGTAGTGAAAACATCATAACCACCCATGCTGTTATGACCTTTTGAACTGAAATATAAAGTAGCACCATCAGCCATCAGATAAGGAGATTCTTCATCTTCTGCAGTATTTATTTTACTTCCAAGATCAACAGATTCACTCCAGTTTCCGCTAGATAATCTTTCAGAAGACCAGACATCTTTACCACCAAATCCACCGGGCCTGTTGCTTATAAAATATAATGTATTCCCGTCAGGGCTTAAAGAAGGGCTGCATTCAACATATTTGGTATTGATATTCAGCTTATGTGGAGAAAAAGTACTTTTCTTTAAATCTACTGAATAAATATCATCATCAATGGTAATGAATATTTCCTGGAAATTCATATTCTTATTAATTTCCTGGAAAGCAGCATAGTCTTTAGCTAAATTAATAGGATTGGACCATGTAGAAGTTTTGCTATCGTATTTGGAGAAAAAGAAATCCCTGCTGATCAATACATTATTATTGTTCTTTTTGTCAGTGTAATATATTAGACCTGAATTTATCTCAGAAATATAAATCGGAAATGCTGAAGATGTCCCATTTATAACCTCACTAAGCACTTTCACATCAACGTGGGAAAGGTCAGATATTATTGTTGACTGATTGCACTTTGACTTAGGAGGATTAAATGATTTCCCTCTTTCGGCTGTATTTGCCTGAACCATTACCAGAGATTCCAGTAAGTATAAAACTATAAATATTGTGATGAACTTTTTCATGGTGCTATGTTTTATGATTTATTAATAAGATTGATTTTGATGATGTAAAATTATACCTTAGCCCATAGTCAATACATCAACATAAATGTTGAATTTTTTAAATAATTTTAATGGGAGTAGCTAAAAATAGTGAGCCCCAGAAAATCAACAAGAAAAAATGGAATTTATAAGCCTGCTTATCAGCAATTTGTAAAAAGCAGAAAGAGCGTTAATGTAGCTAAGCGAAAAAAGTATTATAATTTCACAAGCCCGTTGCGTATGGCATACATCACCAAATCGGGAGTGTTTCTTGATTCGGTCTTTGCTATAAGGTTTGCGCGGTGGGTATCAATGGTGTGTTTGCTTAAAAACAATTTTTCTGAAATTTCGGTTGTCGATAGTCCTTGGCATATCAGTTGCATTACTTCAATCTCGCGTGGCGAAAACTTTAATTTATCTATATCTTTTCCGGTAAGGAGTTCCAGGCCTTTAGCTGATTTAACTTCCAAAATATTTCCCATCAGGCATTCTTTCCCTTTGATGGTGACAATAGCGCCATACACTTCAATAATAGCAGGGGATTCGTCTTTTTTAAATATTTTCAATTCAGTATGGACAGAGCTTTGAATGCCTTTAGTGCAACGGTGAATATTTTCCAGGGATTCATCATTTTCTTCACCTAAAACCATATCTTCGAAACTCATCAAACGCAGTTCCTCTTTGCTGTATCCAAGTATCTCTGTAAGTTTTGAATTGGAATATAAGAATTTATTATCCTGATAAATATAAACACCTACCATTGGGTTATCGATCAATGCAAAGAACTGTTCATCATTTTGTTTTACATATCTTTCATGCTTTTCAAGCCTGATCTTTATTATTTTTAATAATTCGGAAAATTGAAAGGGTTTTGTCAGATAATCATCTGCTCCTAATTGCATCCCCTGCCGGATATCCTCTTTTTTATCTTTTGCCGTAAGGAAAATAAAAGGAATATTGCATAAGGATGGAATTTGCTGAAGTGTCTTGCATACTTCATAACCATCTTTTTTTGGCATTGAAACATCGCTGATAATAAGATCAGGAATAATTTCAATGGCTAGTTGTATTCCAGACACTCCATCAATAGCAGAGTGTACGTTAAATCCTTTTTCTTTCAGAAAATTAACAGTCGATTCAAGAATTAATAGATCATCTTCAATAACAAGAATCTTTTTCATGATATTAAGTTCCGCTTATGCTGTTTTTATTATTACAAATTTAGCTAATTTTAATTACTTCTTGCCTAATTTATTCTGTTTTTTTAGGAATGTTTTTTATAATCGAAGAAATGACAAGGAATTCGGGAGATAAAAAAGACGATTCAAGTTGAATACTTGAATCGTCTTTCGTTGTAATGGGGATAATGCCTGTCCGCCAATCGGCGGAACTCGAACCTATGTCCGCCAGCTGGCGGATATGAGCCCGACTATGCTGAAATTCGAGACCTGATGAATATTCTTCCTTTGGCAGATTTTAACTGTTTTTCTCTTTTCAAAGCTGCTTCTTTTGTGGTGTGAATTTCTGTATAGATAATTTTCCAGGGTCTGTATTTCAACGTCCATCCCTTTTGTTCAAGTTCATTATGCGCAAGTAATCTCTGTTCAAGGTTGGATGTATAACCTATATAAATTTTATCAAACTTCTCTGAATATAAAGCATAAACAGTAAACATGATTATAAAAAATTAAAAAAACCGGCTAAACGCCGGCTTTTCTTTTCTCAGTAGCGGGGATAGGACTCGAACCTATGACCTTCGGGTTATGAGCCCGACGAGCTACCACTGCTCCACCCCGCAGTTTATGTGCGGCAAAGGTATATATATTATTAATATTTTACAATTTTTTTTAATATGCATTTCTTTTGATGATTAATTTTTAGAAAATTTGATACATTTATTTAAATAGTTGAAATGATATTTTACCCCTTTTCAATAACCATTTAATGTTTCTTTCGTATGAATAACAAAAAAGATTATGAAAACCCTGCAAAACAATATTATAAAGCTCTCCGAAAAACTGTTCGGACTTATTCAGATCATGATGATTCCATCAGAAAACCAGGGAGCTAATTTGAATAAAATTTTTGTTAGAGATAGCATAAATGAAAAGAAAGTACTGGGCGAAATTTTCACCAACCCGCTCTTGGTTCCTGTTAAAAGAACTGAATAATTAAAATTTCATATTTTACCTTTGCATACCCGCAGGCAAAGCGGGTTTTTTATTGCAACAAAATCAAATTAACAATGACAATCATTCAGGCTGATAAATTTATTCTTCGCACTTGGCAATATAGTGATATTGACAGTATATTGAAATATGCCAATAATAAAAAGATAGCTGATAATCTTACTGACGCTTTTCCTTATCCATACATAAGAAAAGATGCTGAATCATTTTTAGACAAGTATGCTCATCTTGATCCTCCTATTGCATTTGCTATTGAAATCAATAAGGAAGCATGCGGCGCCATAAGTGTATCTCCTCAAACGGACATCCACAGGAAAAATGCGGAGATGGGTTACTGGCTTGCTGAACCATACTGGGGTAAAGGAATCATTACTGAAGCTATAAAACATATGATAGCTTATGGTTTCAGAACTTGGGATATAGACAGAATTTTCGCCCGCCCTTTCTCTACGAATAAGGCTTCGCAGCGCGTTTTAGAGAAAGCAGGAATGAAGCTGGAAGTCCGATTTGAAAAAACAGTTATCAAAAACGGCGTATTTCTTGATGAATTGATATACTCAATTCGCAACAAATAATTGATTAAACAGCTTGTAAGTTGTAACTTTGCATCTCTTTTTAAACAGGCTGCGATTAAAACTGAAAAGATGAATGAGCTTCTTCACAAAATAGTTTCCGATCCTGATATTACATCATTGTTGAATTCGATATACGACGGGGTATATATTGTAAACAGGGACAGGGAAATTATATTCTGGAACGAAAGTGCAGAACGCATAACAGGACATAATAGGTTTGACGTATTGAATCATCATTGCGCCGATAATATCCTTAACCATATTGACGAAAGCGGCAATCCGTTATGCCTGACAATGTGTCCCCTGATGCAATCCATGATGAAGGATAAAACTATAGAAGCAAAAATTTATCCTCTTCACAAGGACAAAACGCGTTTTCCCGTTCTTACCCGTGTTGGCCCGATAAAAGACAAGACAGGTGAAATCGTAGGAGCCATTGAAGTTTTCAGGGATATCACCAAAGAAGAAGATCTCCGGATTCTACAGGAAAAATTCAATAAGCTGATAAAAAAATATGTGTCTAAGTCAACTTATAAGGAAGTTGAGAACGAGGCTAAAACCGGGCAAAAGGAAAAAGTTTCCATGAGGGATATGACCATTTTGTATATTGATGTTGCCGGATTTACCCAGTTTGCCGAGCGTAACGAATTGGGTGAAATTGCAAAAATGCTCAACGAAGTGTTCTGCTTATGCGAGGTGATTACAAAAGAATTCCACGGCGATATTGATAAATTCATTGGCGATGCGATAATGGCGACCTTTGTTGATGCCAATGATGCTGTAGGAGCTGCTGAAAAAATCATCATGGAACTTTCAGCTTTAAATGATTATAAAATAAAAGTCGGAAAAGAACAGGTTAGCCTGCATATAGGAATAAACAGCGGGATGGTGATACATGCAGAGATTGGTACTTCTGAAAGGAAAGACCTTACTGTTTTGGGCGATCCGGTTAATATTGCGGCACACATTCATAAGATGTCCAAACCCAATATCATTTATATTTCTGAATCTACTTTCTCCAGATTAAAAAACAGAGATAATTTTACCTTTTTCGAAAAGGTAGTTATTAAAGGCAAAACAGAACCTATTGCGGTTTATAAATCTAAAGGCAGTATACAGTAAACTTATAGTGTCATTATCAGAACAAGCCAACCGGAAAAGTACATTTACATTTTGATGAAAGTTCAGCCAACGTTCACCTGATGAAAAATTATTTCGAATAGTTATATTCTGATAATAATTTTTCTACTTTTACCACATAATAAACACTTAAAACACATTTATATGGACAAATTAAAATTAACTATCGTTGGAATGGTTTGCGTTATGGTGATTTTATCATCCTGCCAACCTCCAAAAGAAAAAACAGCAAAACTAATTCCCTTAAAGGATTTCTTCAGGAATCCCGAAAAATCAGGCTATCAGATCTCACCTGATGGCAAGTATTATTCTTATACGGCTCCTTATGAAAAACGCATGAATGTTTTTGTTCAGGAGATAGGCAAGAAAGATGCAGTACGTCTTACCAGCGAAAAAGACAGGGATATTTCCGGTTATTTCTGGAAAAACAGCAACCGTATATTGTACCTGAAAGATAACGGGGGTGATGAAAACTTTAAATTATACGGTGTTAACATTGATGGAAAAAATCTGAAATGCTATACTGATTTTGATAAAGTGAGAACACAGGTCATTGATGATCTTGAAGACATTCCTTCCGAAGTTATCATCGGACTTAACAAGCGCGATCCACAGGTTTTCGATGCTTACAGGCTTAACATTGAAACAGGCGAAATGAAAATGATTGCTGAAAACCCGGGAAACATTTCAGGCTGGATGACTGACCATGACGGCAAATTAAGAGTAGCTACGTCTACTGATGGTGTAAACACCAGTATTTTGTACCGCGAAACAGAAAATGACAAATTTAAAGTTGTACTGACAACAAACTTTAAAGAAAGCGTAAACCCTGTTTTCTTCACATTCGATAACAAAAATGTGTATGCAGTTTCAAATTTAGGAAGAGATAAAAGCGCTATAGTAGAGTTTGATATTGCCAAAGGAAAAGAGATCAAAGAAATTTATAAAAACCCCGATTATGATATTTCCGACTTGTCGTATTCAAGATTAAGAAAAGTGTTGACCACTGCTTCTTATGTTTCATGGAAGACCGAAAATTATTTCTTCGATCCGGAAACAAAAAAGATGTTCGACCGCTTTACAAAAGAATTCGGGAACAAAGAAATATGGATCACGGGATATACAAAAGCTGAGGATAAATTCATCATACGTACGCTTAGCGACCGTTCAAAGGGGACTTTTTATATCTATGACAAGAAGACCGATAAGCTTGATTCCATTCATACTGTTGCTCCCTGGCTGGATGAAAATGAGTTAGCCGAAATGAAGCCAATAGAATATAAATCGCGCGACGGGCTTACCATTCATGGTTATCTTACACTGCCCAAAGGCAAGGAAGCCAAGAATCTTCCTGTAGTAATTAATCCTCACGGAGGCCCGTGGGCAAGGGATCAGTGGATATTCAATGCCGAAGTTCAGTTCCTTGCTAACAGGGGTTATGCAGTGCTACAGATGAATTTCAGGGGTTCCACAGGTTATGGCAGAAAATTTTGGGAATGCTCATTTAAACAATGGGGACTTACCATGCAGGATGATATTTCTGATGGCGTGAAATGGCTCATCGACCAGGGAATAGCCGATCCTAAAAGGATTGCCATTTATGGCGGCAGCTATGGCGGTTATGCTACGCTGGCAGGGATGACATTCTCTCCCGAACTGTATGCCTGCGCTATTGATTATTGCGGCGTTTCCAACCTGTTCACTTTTATGAAGACCATTCCTCCTTACTGGAAACCTATGCTCGATATGTTCCATGAAATGGTTGGCGATCCGAAGAAAGACAGCTTACTGTTGCGCAAAACTTCTCCTGTATTTCACGCCGATAATATAAAGGCTCCTTTATTTATAGCACAGGGCGCTAACGACCCGAGGGTGAATAAAGCCGAAGCAGACCAGATGGTATCGGCTTTGAAAAAACGCGGCATAGATGTGGAATATATGGTTAAAGATAACGAAGGGCATGGTTTCCATAACGAAGAAAACCGCTTCGATCTTTATGCTGCCATGGAGAAATTCCTTGCAAAACATATAGGGGATTCCCTCGTTAAGAAATAATAGACTTTAGTAGCTTTAATGATTTGAAGAGGCTGTGAAAACAGCCTCTTTTTTTATTTTGAAGAGAAGTAACCCAGGTTAGATATATAAAATAGTTCTGTTTTACCATACTTTACCGCCATTAATCAGCAGATTCTATCAAACGTTGCAAGCAACCATTCAAACAGTCAATACACCCTTTCGAACAGTCAATGCACTCTTTCAAACAGTCAATGCACTCTTTCAAACAGTCAATGCTCCCTTTCAAACAGTCAATGCACTCTTTCAAACAGTCAATGCATCCTTTCGAACAGTCAATGCAACCTTTCAAACGTTACAAGCAACCTTTCAAACATTGCAAGCATCCTTTCAAAGAACACTGAGAAATACCCTGAATTTTATCCCTTACTTAGCCTGAAAAGCTAAATTTTGGCAAAAACAGCAGGGAATAATGCCATAATTGGCTTAAAAGCAATGAAGTTTATGACTTTCGACTAAACTTTTTTCGATGAATTGCTTGACTGATGGAAGGAAATGTTATATTATTGCAAATAGAATAAATGAAAATATCATAATTATAAGAGCAAAGCAGCCAATTTTGGGTGCAATATTCTAACGATGTGATACCTATAAACAAGTTATGTGTCATTTTTAAAAAGAAAATTCAATAATTGATATGGCAATCACCTTGACAGACATAAAGAAAATGATAGACAGTTATGCTGACAAAATAAATGTTCCTGTTCATTTACGACCGACATATGGTAATTGGAAAGAATGCCATCCAAATATTGAAGTTGACAAGAACGGACAATTACGATATGAGATTTATGAACGTGGAAAACAAATTAAAAATGAATTTGCATTAGACGAAGACGACTTATGTTTTAGAATCTTTGAGGGCATTACGTTTACAATGGCTCATTTCTTTCAATTAGACAAAATAGAACAAGACCAGAGGAAGTTTTTATTTGCGAAACAAGAAGAGCTTCTTGGACAATTAAATGAAAAATGGAAAGACAGACAACATGTAGAACATCAATCTATTTTAAAGTTTCGACCCTTTGATGATAATGCAAATTTGCGAGTAGAATACTTTAAAAAACTTAGGAATAGTGGAATGTCGTATGAGGATGCGATTAAACAAGCAGACAAAGAATTTCCACCGATGACAAAAGATATATAAAAACGAACGCATAGTTTTGCATTGCTTCAATGCTTCATAGGAGTAGAGTAGAAATAAGGAAGTTTGTGAATGAATAATTAAAACATAAAACCATGAAAAAAATAATTCTGATCCCTTCGTTATTGTTTCTGCTGTTTACAGCAAGCGCGCAATTCCCTAACATTCTGGTCGGCAATAATGGTCAGCCAGAAGAACCTACTATTGCAATAAATCCGAAAAACACAAACGAAATTTTTACCGGAGCTAATATTAACAAATATTATTATTCAAAAGACGGAGGCCAGACATGGTCGGAAGGTGCCCTTTCTTCATCATACGGTGTGTGGGGCGATCCTTGTATTATTGTTGATACCACAGGAAGCTTTTATTTCTTTCATCTTTCCAATCCTCCTGCCGGCAATTGGATAGACCGCATAGTTTGCCAGAAAACAGACAGCGCAGGCGGTACATGGAGCGATGGCACGTATACATGGGTTGATGGAACTAAAGCCCAGGATAAGCCATGGGCGGTTGTTGACAGAAAAACAAATATCATTTATTGTACATGGACACAATTTGATGAGTATGGTGTATCCACTCCTACGGATAGCTCTATCATTCTTTTTTCAAGATCGACTGACGGAGGACTTACATGGTCAGCGCCTGTCAGAATAAATAAACGAGGAGGTGATTGTGTAGATTCTGATAATACTACTGAAGGAGCTGTTCCTGCTGTGGGGCCTAATGGTGAAGTGTATGTGGCATGGGCCGGGCCTGACGGATTGTTATTCAACAGATCTCTTGATAACGGAAATACATGGCTGTCAGATGATATATTCGTCAGCAGTATTCCCGGCGGATGGGATTATACAATAAGTGGGATTCAACGCAGCAACGGCTTGCCTGTTACCTGTTGCGATGTTTCTAATGGCCCGCATAGGGGAACAATTTATATTAACTGGACCGATCAGCGAAACGGAACTACCGATACAGATGTATGGCTTTCAAAATCCACTGATGGCGGGAATACCTGGTGTGCGCCTAAGCGTGTAAATGATGATCCTGCAGGCAGGCAGCAATTCTTTACATGGATGTGTGTGGATCAGAAAACGGGTTATGTATGGTTTGTTTTTTACGATCGCAGAAATTATACCGATGACGAGACAGACGTATATATGGCTGTTTCGAAAGACGGCGGTGATACATTTAACAATTTCAAAGTCAGCAATTCTCCTTTTGTCCCTTCAAGCGGAGTGTTCTTTGGTGATTATACCAATGTATCTGTTTTTGATAATGTAATTCGCCCTATCTGGACAAACCTGAGCGGAGGCAATCTTAGCATATGGACGGCTATTGTCGATACTACTTTACTTGGTGTAGATAATTATAATGCATCTTCTGATTTTATACTGGAACAAAATTCGCCAAACCCTTTTAGTGACAATACTTTGATTTCATTTAAGCTCCGTCATTTGTGTAATATCACACTTAAAGTGCTGGATATATTCGGCAGGGAAGTTGCAACGATCATTGACAATGAAGAGTTCCCGACGGGTAACTACATAAAGCAATTCGATGCAAGGGGGTATAATCTGAAATCAGGAGTTTATTATTTTTCGCTGATAAGCAACGAAAAAATGATCACAAGAAAAATGGTATACCTAAAATAAAAATTATTTTGAATACAGTTCCACTATCTTCAAAATAACCTCTACCGCTTTTACCATGCTTTCAACAGGCACATATTCCATCTTTCCGTGGAAGTTGTGTCCGCCTGCAAATATGTTGGGGCAGGGGAGATCCATATAAGAAAGTCTTGCGCCATCAGTGCCGCCGCGTATAGGAACAACCTTGGGAACTATGCCTACTTCTTCCATGGCTTTCTTGGCAGTTTCCACCACATGGAAAACTTTTTCCACCTGCTCGCGCATGTTAAAGTACTGGTCTTTTAATTCAAGTACAACCGTGTTCTCGCGGTATTTTTTGTTCAAATAATCAACGGTCTGCTGCATGAACACTTTCCGAGCTTCAAATTTTGCCCTGTCGTGGTCGCGGATAATGTATTGTATGCTGGCATTTTCAACGCTGCCTTCCATTTTTATCAGGTGAAAGAAGCCTTCGTAATCCTGTGTGAATTCAGGCCTTTCATTAACCGGCAGCATAGCATTGAACTCCATGGCAATAAGCATGGCGTTTATCATTTTGTCTTTGGCATAACCCGGGTGTATGTTTCTTCCGTTGAAAATTACTTTTGCATGTGCTGCATTGAAGTTTTCATATTCAAGTTCGCCAACGCCACCGCCATCAAGGGTGTAAGCAAACTCAGCATTGAATTTCATTACATCAAATTTATCCACACCGCGTCCTATTTCCTCATCAGGAGTGAAGCCTATTTTAATGGTGCCATGTTTTATTTCAGGATGATCAATTAAATATTTAACTGCTGTCATTATTTCGGCAACACCTGCTTTATCATCAGCGCCGAGCAAGGTATTACCATCGGTAGTGATAAGTGTTTGTCCTTTATATTCGAGAAGTTCGGGAAACGCTTTAATGTTTAAAATGATATTCTTTTCCTTATTCAGCACTATATCCTTACCATTGTAATTCTCTAATATTTTTGGATTCACATTCGCACCCGAAACATCAGGACTGGTATCCATGTGCGCAATGAAACCAATTACAGGGATTTTCTTATTCGTGTTGGCGGGCAATGTTGCCATTAGGTAGCAATGTTCGTCAAGGCTTATATCTTTTAATCCCATAACTGTCAGTTCTTCCTTCAGCACTCTTGCAAGGTCGAATTGCTTAGTAGTGCTAGGGTATGTCTGAGATTCTTCATCAGACGTGGTATCGATTTTTATGTATTTTAAAAATCTGTCAAGAATTTCATTTTTCATATTATATTAATTTAAGTTTTCACGTAAAGACACCATATTTAATAGTTAATCATTTTCTTTTGCACGGAATGATTCCCAAATGAAATAACATATCAATACTGCGAAAGCAAGGAATGCAATTATCTCGGAAATAGTTTCACCATTAGCAATCTTATCCCAGCTAACCAGGTTCAGCGAATCTTCGCTTCCGGTAATAAATAGAATAACAGCACCAATTACACCAAACAAAGCAGCACCTGCAATAAATCCTGATGCTATCAGAATACCACGGTTAGTACGGGCATTAGAAAGTTTCTCGTTCTTTGAACTCTTCATGAACCAATGATTCAAGAGACCTCCAACAACAAGAGGCGTGTTAAGATCAAGCGGTATAAACATTCCCAATGCAAAAGCAAGAGGAGAAATACCAAGCCAATTCATCAGAATGGAAATAACAGCTCCAACTCCAAGTAATACCCAGCTAACTCCTCCGCCCGACATTAAAGGTTCGATAATAGCAGCCATTGCATTTGCCTGTGGCGCTGTCATTGGATTGGGATGTGCAGGAGTTTGAACAAATCCAAACACTTGACTTAATATATAAATTACAAACCCCACTGTAGCAGCCGAAACAAGAGTGCCAAGAAACTTAAATGACTGTTGCTTCTGAGGTGTTGTGCCAAGCCAGTATCCAACTTTCAGGTCGGTAATAAAACCTCCCGCCATTGAAAGAGCTGTACAAACAATACCACCGATGATAAGCGAACTTACCATGCCGTGCCATCCTTTTAATCCTACAGAAACAAGCACTACGGAAGATAAGATCAATGTCATTAAGGTCATACCGGAAACAGGGTTAGAACCTACAATTGCAATTGCATTTGCCGCAACTGTAGTAAAGAGGAATGAAATAATAAGTATGGTTACAAGTGCAACTAGTGCCTGAACAAATGTTACCTGAACACCGAATATCAAAAATAAGAAAACAGCAACTAAGGTCAAAAGCAGGAACAACATTACAAATGACATCTTAATATCCCTTTGTGTGCGTTCCACTTTTGCTTCTTCATGGCTTTTTGAACCAATTCCGAAAGCCAGTTTAAATGCTCCACCTATTACTCCCGATGATTTGATTATCCCTATAAGTCCTGCCATGGCTATGGCTCCTATACCTATCGGGCGAACATATAATTTGAATATCATTTCAGCAGACATGGCAGCGAAGGGATTAGTGCCTCCGTGAGCAGCTACAATATTTCCAACTTCGTTAATAAGCGGAATAAAAACAAGCCACGATAAAAGAGAGCCAACTGTAATGATAAGGGAATATCTTAAGCCAACAAGGTATCCGAAACTGAATATCAGAGAACTAACATTGAATTTAAAAACCATTTTTACTTTATCGGCAAGAGCAGTGCCAAGCGGCAATACGCGTGTAGTAAACACTTCGCTCCAGAGTTTTAAATAAGTGAACACAAAATCAAACAATCCACCAATCAATCCGCTAATGATAAGCAGTTTTGCCTGTGAACCGCCTTTTTCGCCAGTCATAAGGATCTCTGTTGTTGCAGTGGCCTCAGGAAAAGGAAGTTGTCCGTGCATATCTTTCACAAAGTATTTTCTGAAAGGGATCAGGAAAAGGATACCTAAGCAACCACCGAGCAATGATGAAAAGAATATCTGCCAGAAGTCAACCTGAATTTCAGGAAACTTATTTTGCAATATATATAAGCCGGGAATTGTGAACACGGCTCCGGCAACAATAACTCCTGAACATGCTCCTATTGACTGGATGATCACATTCTGTCCCAATGCATTCTTTTTGCGCACAGCAGTTGATGCTCCCACAGCAATGATTGAAATGGGAATAGCTGCTTCAAATACCTGCCCTATCTTCAATCCGGAATAGGCAGCAGCGGCAGAAAATATTAATGCCATTAATAATCCCATCCCGACTGACCACCAAGTGACCTCGGGGAATAACTGATTTGCAGGCATTACAGGTTTATACTCTTCGCCCTGTTTCAGTTCGCGGTAAGCGTTTTCGGGCAGACTTTTAGTTTCTGGTAATTGATCTGACATAATGTTATTTTTGAGTGCTCTAAACTACTAAATTTATTTTTCACATGAAGAAAAAGGAAAATATTTTTCACTGAAATCATGTTGTTGATTTTGAAATAACGAGATTATTTTATATATTTGCTTTAATATAACAGCTTGCTTAAGCATTATGGCGAAAAGAAATAAAAAATATAAGATAGGGATGGTTTTGAGCGGAGGCGGTGCAAGAGGTTTTGCGCATATCGGAGCATTGCAGGCGATGAATGAAGCAGGTATATATCCTGATGTTATTTCCGGCGCCAGCGCAGGTGCTTTGACAGGAGCATTATACGCCGACGGACATACTCCGGAGGAAATATTGTGCTTTTTCTCTCAAAAGAAGATATTCAAATATGTCGAGCTAATTATTCCTAAAAGGGGATTGCTGAAAATGACCGGACTTGAAGAGATACTCTCTCAACATTTACGGGCGAAAACATTTGAAAAACTTATCATCCCGTTAACTGTTGTTGCAACCGATCTGAATAACGGCAAATCTGTTTATTTTAATAAAGGGGATTTGACCAAACCTATTATTGCCTCATCCACTGTGCCTGTATTATTTTCTCCTGTAAGAATCGGGGACTGCAGTTTT
>JBEKEO010000046.1:0-20835 GCA_050013795.1 Bacteroidales bacterium | reverse complement strand
AAGGTAGTATATACTGGCAACTTATAGGTACAGCTCCCTGCAGAATGTTAGTTGTATCATTCTATGAGGTTCCTTATTTTGGAGACCCAAATAGTGTATGTTCAAGTTGTGATTGTTCAAGCCCGCTTTATGCTACAAGCATGGTTGTTCTTTATGAAAATACAAATGTAATTGAAGTTTATATTCAGGAAAAAGATGATTGTATAGGATGGAATGATGGTTATGCTATTGAAGGGATACAGGATGCTACTGGTGCAAATGCAGCTTTTGTACCCGGCAGAAACAATACTGTATGGACTGCAACAAATGATGCATGGAGATTTACGCCCAATGGTGCACCAAATTATACAACTTCATGGTGGCAGGGAGCTACTCAAATTTCAGCAACAACAACAGCTACAGTTTGTCCAGCTTCAACTACAACCTATACTGCAGAAACTGTTTATACGAATTGTGATGCAACACAGGTTACCGTTACGGATCAAATGAATGTTATTGTAAATTCTAGTCCGACAGTAAATATTTCTGCATCAGTAAACCCTATTTGTACAGGAAATTCAACAACTCTTACTGCTGGCGGGGCTACTACTTATTCCTGGAGCGGAGGTTTGGGAACAACAAACCCTGTGACGGTGTCACCTGCTTCCACCACAACTTATACTGTAACCGGCACTACGGCTGGATGCACAGAAACAGCAAATATCACAATTACTGTAAACCCCAATCCTACGGTTAGCATAACACCATCGGTAAATCCCATTTGTGCAGGAACTTCAACAACCTTGACTGCTGGCGGAGCAACCACTTATTCCTGGAGCGGAGGTTTAGGCACGGCAAACCCTATAATAGTGTCACCCGCTTCCGCAACAACTTACACAGTTACCGGCACTACGGCAGGTTGCACTGGCTCATCGGACATTACAATCAATATTAATCCTAATCTGAATGTTAATATTACACCATCTGCAAACCCAATTTGTGCGGGGGCATCAACTACTTTAACGGCCAGCGGAGGAACCACTTATTCCTGGAGCGGTGGTTTGGGCACCGCAAATCCCGTCACAGTAGCACCTGCTTCAGCAACAACTTATTCTGTTACTGGTACTTCATCGGGATGCACTGGTACAGCAAGCATCACTATCAATGTAAATCCTGATTTGACTGTTAGCATTTCAGCATCAGCAGACACTATTTGTTCAGGGGTTTCTTCAACTTTAACTGCTAGTGGTGCAGCCACATATTCATGGAGCAGTGGTTTAGGGACTGCAAATCCCGTTACAGTTTCTCCGGTTTCAACAACGACCTATACAGTAACTGGCACTAATGCAGGATGCACAGGCACAACAAGTATCACAGTTACTGTAAATGCTAATCCGACTGTTAACATAACCCCATCAGCAAACCCCATTTGTGCAGGGACTTCATCTACTTTGACAGCTAGCGGGGCAACCTCTTATTCATGGAGCGGAGGCTTAGGTACATCAAACCCTCTTACTGTTACACCTGCTTCCGCAACAACATATACAGTTACCGGCACTACGGCAGGTTGCACTGGCTCATCGGACATTACAATCAATATTAATCCTAATCTGAATGTTAATATAACGCAATCAGTAAACCCCATTTGTGCAGGGGCTTCTACAACTTTGACAGCTGGTGGAGCAACCACTTATTTATGGAGCGGAGGTTTGGGTTCGTCAAATCCTCTTACTGTTACACCTATTTCATCAACCATATATACTGTTACTGGTACTTCAGCAGGTTGCACTGGTACAGCAAGCATCACAGTCAATGTAAATCCTTTGCCTATTGCAGATGCAGGCACTAACCAGATCATTTGCCAGGGACAGAATGTTAACCTTACGGCATCTGGTGGCGGTACGTATTTATGGAGCAATTTTGCCATTACTCCTAATATTAATATTTCTCCTTCTTCTACCACTACATATACCGTTACTGTAACGTTGAACGGTTGTACAGCTGATGCCAGTGTTACTGTAAATGTAAATAATAATCCTACCGCTAATGCTGGCCCCGACCAAGCGATATGTTATGGTTTTACTGCAAATTTATCAGGAAGCGGCGGGAATGCTTATTCATGGAGTCCACAGCCATCACTAAGTAATCCAAATATTGCAAATCCGGTTGCATCTCCCACTTCGTCTACAATATATACAGTTTCTGTCACTGACATAAACGGTTGTTCTGCAACTGATGATATGGTATTAACTGTTTATCCACAAATGTTTGTTTCGGTAAGTCCTGGTCAGACAATTTGTATGGGACAAAGCGCCAACTTACTGGCAAGCGGAGGTGCCATATATTCATGGAGCCCGGGAACAGGATTATCTTCAACAAATATAAATAACCCTATTGCAACGCCTACCGTTACTACTACATATACTGTTACAATAAATGATGGTAACGGATGCACTGAAACAGGTAGTATGACTGTAACTGTAAATCCGATACCTACTTCCAGTTTTACAGTAAGCAGCCCGATTTGTATAGGACAAACTTCAACTATTACATATACAGGCAGTGGTACTGCATTAGCGACTTACAATTGGAATTTTGCAGGTGGCAATGTAATCAGCGGAATAGATTCAGGCCCTTTTCAAATAAGCTGGAATGCTCCCTCTACATATAATATCAGTTTGTCAGTAACTGAAAATGGATGTACTTCAACAATTACTAATGTTCAACAAATTGTGGGGTTAGCCACTACTTCTGTTTCCGTTATTGATTCTATCAGTTGCAACGGGATGAATGACGGGCAGATTATGGCTGTTCCAACAGGTGCTTCACCCTTCCAATATCAATGGAGCAATTTGCAAACTACTCAAATTGTAATCATCATAGTGCTACTTGCTTTGGTCAAAGTAATGGTTTTGCAAATGCTCATATAAACGGCGGTACACCATCGTATTCATATGGGTGGATACCATCTGGTACAGCAGGAAACGTTAATACAGTAAGCACATTGGCAGCAGGAACATATACATTTACAGCATATGACTTACATGGATGCAGTATTGATACGACCTTTACAATTACACAGCCACCAATGCTTACATACACATATGTCACTGATAGTGTAAAATGTTTTTCCGGTTCTGATGGGTCAATAATCATAACTACTAGCGGGGGTATTTCTCCATATGCTTATACATGGAATCCTTGGGTGTCAACAGGTTCAACTGCCATAAATATTTCGGCGGGAACTTATCAGGTAACTATTACAGATCATAACGGATGTGATACTGTTGCATCGATCACTATCGGAGAACCAAGTCAAATAAGTTTAATTACAAGTGGAAATGTTACCATATGCAGAGGCCAAAGTACTATTATTAGCGCTACTGCAAGTGGAGGTACTGGTAATTATATATATACATGGGATAACGGCTTAGGCAATGGGAGTGCTTTTACAGTGACCCCTTCAACTACTACTACATATACTGTTTATGTTACTGATGTAAATTCATGCACATCTATTCCACTTTCGTTGACTGTTTTTGTTTCCCCACCTATTAATGTTAATTTGGTTGCAAGCCCAAATGCTTTATGTTTTGGAAGCGGTAATGTAACTCTAATTGCTTCTGCAAATGGAGGTACAGGAAGCTATACTTACACATGGGGACAGGGTATAGGAATTTCTACATCTACTATTTCTATAACGCCAACATCTACTACCTGGTATTCAATAACTGTAACGGATAACTGTGGGTCTCCTGCAGGTATAGATTCTGTGAAAGTAACCGTTTATCCATTACCAAATATTTTATTTTCGGCAGATACAATGAGCGGATGTATTCCATTAGGCGTGATATTCTCAGATTCAACCACACCTGCAATTGCAAGCTGGTCATGGGATTTTGGAGAACCTGCTTCCGGTGCAAATAATACTTCAACTCAACAAAATCCCACACATTTATACACCACATCAGATACATTTAATGTTACACTTTCAGTAATAACTACAAATGGTTGTGCTGGAAGCTATACTTATCAAAATATGATAATAGTGCATCCTACTCCTGTTGCACAATTTTCTTCAAACCCGGTTTTTTCTAATATTTTGAACCCGATTATTAGTTTCATTGATCTTTCAATCGGTGCAGTTTCCTGGAACTGGAATTTTAATGATCCCATTACAGGTGACAGCAATGTGTCAGTTTTGGAATCTCCTGAACATTATTTTTCTAACCCGGGCTATTATAACGTATCATTAATTGTTACCAGCCAATATGGATGTATTGATTCTACTGAATCGCAAATTGTCATTGATCCAATATTTACTTTTTATATGCCCAATGCTTTTGTTCCAGGAAAAAACGGGGTCAATAATTATTTTTATCCTAAAGGGCAAGGATGGGATTTGAGTAATTACGAATTTTTGATTTACAACAGATGGGGTGCGAGAATTTTTGAAACAACTAATTATTCCATTCAATGGGATGGAACAATAAATGGTGAGTTAGTGCCACAAGACGTTTATGTATGGATGGTTGTTCTTAAAGACTTTACAGGAGAAGCACATACATTCAGGGGACATGTAACTTTAATCAGATAAAAAAGGAAGTAATAGAAATTACAATAAATATGATAATAAGAAATAAAATTATTTTTACTCTTTTTATTTTGCTTGCTTTTAATAAATTACTGCAAGCACAAATGGTAGGCGTAAATGCATATATCAATGGCACCGGTATAGAAATTGGAATTGACGGCGCCGGAGGTTTTGAAGGAGCTAATACCACAGTATCTCCTCCTCCCGGAGGAATGCACTTTCGTTCTAACACCAATTTTTTCGGTTTTGTTGCAAACCCACAAAACAATGGTTGGGCTACATTTGATGGCGACTTTTTTACACCGGGAACTCCGGAAAATGGTTGGGGAGTTACTATTGGCAATTCAAGCAGCGCAGGTGACAACTGTGATTATTTAAATCAAATTCCCGGAAATATAACGAATTACTCGGTTATTGGTTCCTGTATCAGTGTCGATTGGGAAGGAAATTTAACTACAGGGACCAATCTTCATTTTAAAATTAATTATCTGTTAGAGCAAACAGCTCTTTTCTATACAACAACAGTATCTATCACAAATAATACGGCTGCAACAATACCAACACTCTATTATTACAGAAACCTGGACCCCGATAATAATATCATGTTAAATGGAAGCTATGTAACAACAAATACAATTGTTTCTCAGCCTGGTACCGGCGGGTGTGATATTGCACATGTAAGCGCAACTCAAAGTACTCCCTGGAATTCCTATGTGGGGTTTGCTGCCTCAGGAAGTAATTGGAGAGCTTCTTATGGCGGATTTTCAAACAGGGACGGTTACAGTATGTGGACAGGATCAGGTTTTACCCAAACTGTAGGTTCATCATCAACTGCAGATATAGCTATTGAATTAAGTTATCTTATTCAAAATCTAGCACCCGGAGCTACTGAAACATTCAAATTTGTTGTTATTCTTAGTGATGCTGATGCAGACCAGGCAATTAATAATTTAATGTATTTTACATATCCGGGTTCATCAAGTGTAACTCCTTCTGCCTGCACTCCATATATTGATACTGTTGCTACTTGCGGAGGAACGGTTCCAATTTCAGTTTCTGGTTCAGCAACTACTGATTATTCATGGGCATGGCATCCGGCAACAGGATTGTCAGTAACAACAGGAACAAGCGTTATTGCAAACCCTTCCGTTACAACAACGTACACAGTCATAGGAACTCCTTTGGTTGGTTGTGTTAAAGCGGATACTCTTCAAATTGTTGTAAAAGTAAATTCAGGTTCACTGGCTAATATCACAGCTTCGGCAAATCCCATTTGCCCTGGAAATTCAACTACTTTAACTGCTACCGGTGGAACTACTTATTTATGGAGTAGTGGACTGGGAACATCCAACTCAGTAACAGTGGCGCCTACCTCAACAACTACCTATACAGTAACCGCCACTAATGCAGGATGTACCCAAACAACAAGCATCACCGTTAATCTTAGTCCTAATATTACTGTTGGTATTTCAGCATCGGCAAACAACATTTGCGTTGGGACTCCAACGACATTGACAGCCAGCGGAGCAAGCACATACTCATGGAGCGGAGGACTGGGAACTGCAAACCCGTTACCGGTGACACCAACTTCCACAACTACTTATAATGTTACGGGGACAAATGCCAGCGGATGTACAGGAGCTTCCACTATCACAATCAACGTGAATCCTTTGCCTGTGGCAAATGCAGGCACTAACCAGATCATTTGTCAGGGACAGAATGTCAACCTTACGGCATCAGGAGGCGGAACGTATTTATGGAGCAATACATTCACTACCCAAAGTATAAACATTTCACCAACAATAACAACAACATATACTGTTACTGTAACATCTACAAGCGGCTGCACTGCTGACGCTGACGTTACTGTAAGTGTAAATACTTTACCTCATGCAAATGCAGGTCCCGACCAATCAATTTGCACTGGAAATAGTGCAAATCTGAATGCAAGCGGAGGAAATACCTATGCATGGAGCCCTGTTACCGGACTTAGCAATTCTACTATATCAAACCCTGTTGCAAATCCTACAACTACTACATCCTATATAGTTACAGTGACTGATCTTAACGGTTGTTCAGCTAAGGATACAATGGTTCTTACCGTAAACCCGCTACTTACTGTTTCTGCAGGTGCAAATCAAGCAATCTGTACAGGACAATCGGCAAGCTTAAATGCAACAGGAGGTATTAATTATATCTGGAGTCCCTCAACGGGCTTAAGCAATTCCGCCATAGCCAATCCTATAGCCAGCCCGACAGTTACAACAACATATACTGTTACAGTGGCCGATCTTCATGGTTGTTCGAATACCGGTGACGTGGTTATAACCGTAAATCCAATTCCCACTTCATCCTTTACGGCTACAAGTCCTTTATGTGCAGGGCAATCATCATCGACAATAGTATATACGGGTTCGGGAACAGCAGGCGCTTCCTATTTCTGGGATTTTCCGGGTGGCACTGTAATAAGCGGTTCGGGGCAAGGTCCATACCAGGTTAGCTGGTCGACTCCGTCAACTTATAATATTAATCTGACAGTTGTGGAAAACGGTTGCACATCACCTGTAACAATTATTCCTGTTGTTGTTGGCAAAGTAACTGCCACTGTAGCAGTTGTCGATTCCATTAGTTGCAACGGAGCAAGTGATGGTCAGGTTATTGTAACTCCGGTTGGAACTTCGCCATACCAATGCAACTGGAGCAATAGCCAAATAAGCCCTGTTGCTATAAATCTTTCTGCTAATATTGTATATACCGTTACTGTTACAGATGCGAACGGATGTTCTGCAACCCAGAGTATAACATTGACACAGCCGCACCCTTTAGCAATGGCATTTACAACACAGCCTGTAAGTTGTTTCAACGGGCATAACGGAATTGCCAATGTGCTGGTATCCGGCGGTACACATTCTTATACTTACTCATGGTTACCTTCTGGAACAGGCGGAAATACCAATATAATCAATACACTTCAGGCAGGAACATATACTTTAAATATTCATGATTTGCATGGTTGTACTCTTGATACTACTTTTGTTATTAAGCAACCTCCATTACTGACATATTCTTTTATTGCTGATAGTGCAACTTGCAATAACGAACATAATGGAACCATATGTTTCCATCCTTCGGGTGGTACTTCTCCTTATGCATATACATGGAACCCCAATGTATCAAGCGATTCTTGTGCAACCAATATTGCCGCAGGCAATTATTTAATCACCGTTACAGATCATAATGGGTGCGATACTGTTGCACTTGCAACAGTTGGGCAGCCTCAACAGATTATTTTGCATGTCAGCAGTAATGTAACCATATGTATCGGGCAAAGCACTGTAATTAGTGCCAATGCTACCGGAGGTATCAGCCCTTATACATTTACATGGAACAATTCACTTGGTAATGGAAGCAGTTTTACCGTGAGTCCAACTGTAACTACTACTTATATTGTAACTGTAACAGACCATAATAACTGCTCAGGACAACCTTTATCGGTAACGGTAACTGTAGATCCACCGATATCGGTAAGCCTTGCAGCAAGCCCGTCTTCGTTTTGCTTTGGAGGAAGTTCTATCATCACAGCTACGGCAAGTGGCGGCAACGGGCTTTATACCTATACATGGGGACAGGGAATTGGCGTTTCATCGGCTGCAATTACCATAACGCCAACAGCTACTACCTGGTATCCGGTAACTGTAACGGATAATTGCGGTTCTCCACAGGCAGTTGATTCGGTTGAAATATTTGTTTATCCTATGCCTGTTGTTCAGTTTTCGGCTGATACGCTTAGCGGATGCGAACCTTTAGGCGTGAATTTCACTGACCTGAGCACTCCCGCTATAGCTACATGGCTGTGGGATTTCGACGATCCTATGTCGGGGACCAATAATACTTCAACGCTTCAAAACCCTTATCATCTCTTTTCTTCTCCCGGTGTATATTCAATTTCATTAACGGTTACCACTACCGATAGCTGTTCCGGAAGTTATACCCACAATAGCATGATTGAAGTATATATAACTCCTGTGGCTGATTTCAGCATGTATCCCCAGCCCGGATCTACAGCTTTAGCTCCTGATATTCTTTTCGAAGACCTTTCGGTTAATGCATATACATGGGATTGGAACTTTGGTGACCCTTCTTCGGGCAGCGATACTTCCGATATTAAAAACCCGGAACATTCTTATAATTCAGCCGGAACATTTATAGTAACTCTTTTTGTTGAAAGTATTCATGGATGCAAAGACAGTGTTTCAAAAGAAGTGCAGATAAAGCAGGATGTAGCCATATATTATCCCAATGCCTTTACTCCCAACGGTGATGCTTATAATCCGGGATGGAGACCCGAAGGCACAGGCATTGACAATAGCAATTATAAATGTTACATCTACGACAGGTGGGGCAAAATGATATGGAAAACCAACGACTTTTATGCATACTGGGATGGGCATTCTATGGAAAGTAACCAGGCATGCGAATTAGGTGTTTATTCGTATGTAGCATTTGTAACAGGTCTGGATGGCAGAAACTATCAGTTTAGCGGGAGCATTACTTTGGTGAAATAAACAGAGTGCTTTATTCGTATCTCAGCGCATCAATCGGGTTAAGGTTAGCTGCCTTGCGTGCAGGATACCAGCCGAAGAACACACCTACCACTACCGAGAAAATAGATGATAACAGTATAGAAAAGACAGTAATGGTTATAGGCCATCCTGCAAAATCAGCAACCATTACTGAGGCCAGAACACCAAGCAAAATACCAAAAATTCCCCCGATAATGCCTATGAATATAGCTTCTATAAGGAACTGCATCAGCACATGAACACCTTTAGCGCCAACAGCCATGCGTATGCCTATTTCGCGCGTACGCTCGGTAACAGATACCAGCATGATATTCATAATGCCAATGCCGCCCACAATTATTGAAATGCTGGCTATTACAGCAAGTAATATGGTCATGATACTGGAAACACTTCCGAATATATTTGCAATATCAGCCTGTGTACGAATGGTGAAATCATCATCGTCAGTTGATTGCAATTTATGTTTTTCCCTGATAACAGGCTTGATTTGTTTTGTGCATGCATCAATATCGTCCTGTGTTACGGCAGATACAAGTATCATATTGACATTTGTAGTATTGATCATTCTTTTAAAAACAGTATTGAACGGGGCAATGATAATGTCATCCTGGTCTTGCCCGAAAGTATTCTGTCCTTTCTTAACAATAGTGCCAATCACCTGGAATGGTATCTGGTTGATACGAATGGTTTTCCCTAAAGGATCAGCGCCTTCACCAAAAAGATTGGTAACTACGGTTTGCCCCAGCACACAAACTTTGGCAGCCGAACGCATATCGGCATCAGTAAATTCGCTTCCTGTTTCAATAACACAGTTACGGATATAAAAATATTCATTTAGTCCGCCCATAACGGTGGTATTCCAGTTCTGCGATCCGTAAATGGTCTGAACCCTTTTCTGTACCACAGGAGTAACATGGTCTGCCTTGTCGCATCTTTGTCTTATAGCATCCGCATCATCAACAGTTAAGGTAGAAGTAGAACCTGCTCCTCCCCTTACTCCGCCTGTGGTTGAAGTACCCGGGAAAACCATAATGCTGTTAGTGCCAAGGCTTGATACTGATTTCTCAACAGTTTGTTTTGACCCCTGACCGATGGCGAGCATAGCTATTACAGATGCCACTCCGATAATAATACCGAGCATGGTGAGGAACGTCCTCATTTTGTTTTTGCTGAGGGAACGTAATGCTACTTTTATCAGGTTCGAGATTCTCATATTGTTGATGAACTATATTTCACTTGAAGTAAAAAGATTGTATTCTATAAGGGCCAAATTCCAAATCTTAAATCCCAAATTCCAAGTTCCAGTTAAAATACTTGGAGCTTTGGCCTTGAGGCTTGTAGCTTGGATTTTAGTACTGCCCATTGCTTCCTGCCTACTGCCTATTTTTCTAACTATCATTTGCATCACTTAATTTTATAGTCTATCATCTTCATCTGGCGGTAAATTCTTCAATTCTTCTGTTGCATGTTTTCGCAGTTTTACCGGTTGATTTGCAATTATTCTGCCATCCCTGAATATTACATTGGTAAGCGCAAACTGGGCTATATCGGTTTCGTGGGTAACCATGACAATAGTGCTGCCTTTATCATTCAGGGATTGAAAGATTTCCATTATTTCGTAGCTTGTCCTTGTATCGAGGTTACCAGTTGGTTCATCTGCCATTATAACAACGGGATTATTCACCAGTGAACGGGCAATAGCAACGCGCTGCTGCATACCTCCTGAAAGCTGGTTAGGCATCGATTCAGTACGTTCGGCAAGGCCAACAGCTTTCAAAGCGCTAAAAGCCCTCTCTTTTCTTTCCTTGCTGCTTATGGCTCTGTTATAAAGCAATGGTAATTCTACATTTTCAAGAGCCGTTGTCCTGGGAAGCAAATTAAACGACTGAAATATAAATCCTATCTTCTTCCCCCTGAATTCAGCCAGTTGGTTCCTGTTGTATGTATTCACATTAACGCCATCAAGAAAATAATCTCCTTTGGTAGAGCGGTCAAGGCAACCTAAGATATTCATGAGGGTCGATTTTCCCGAGCCGCTGGCGCCCATAATGGCAACATATTCCCCTTGGTTAATGTCAAGCGAAACGCCCCTAAGCGCATGGACTTCGAGGTCGCCCATGGTATAGGTTTTTACAAGGTCTTTAACGGATATGATGGATGTTGACATAGTTATATTTTATCTGCCTCCTCCTCTGCCGCCCGGCATTTGAGGCATAAAAGGACTTTTAGGAGCCTGGCTTACGCTGGCGGTAGTTCCTCCATTCTGACCGGTAACCACTTCATCCCCTTCTTTAATATCACCGCTCACTTCAGTAAAATTGCCATCTGACAAACCAACTTTAACTTTTTTCGGAAATAACTCTTCCCCTTTCTTTATCCATATAAAAGCACTTTTATGTTGTTTGGTTGGTGCTGCATCTGCACCATCTGCAGCAGTTTGTGCACTTATTTTTTTCTGCAGGCGGGTTTTTATGGAATCGGGAATATTGGTCATCTTTGCTATAAAATCAGCAGGGGGTGTAAAGGTCAGCGCATTTACAGGCACTCTTAAAACACTGTCGTGCTCCTGAACATGAATACCAATGTTTGCAGTAAGACCGGGTACAAGTTTCAGGTCAGGATTAGAAACATTAACGATCACAATATAATTTACAACATTCTGCACCATTACAGGATTGATACGAACCTGTGCGATCTGGCCGACAAATGTTTGCTCGGGAAAAGCATCAACAGTAAAGGTAACCTTTTGCCCAACCTTAGCCTGGCCAATATCTGCCTCATCCACATTAGCCTGTACCTCCATTCTTGTCAGGTCGTTGGCTATAGTAAACAATGTTGGAGCCGACATAGCCGAAACAACAGTTTGCCCAAGCTCAACATTTCTTGAAATGACAGTCCCGCTAACCGGAGCCGTGATTACGGCATATTGTAAATTAACAATAGCATGGTTTAATTGTGCTTTGGCTGATGCTACTGTTGCTTTAGCTACAGCAAGGTTTGTAAGTGTTACCTCATAATCGGAAGCATCAACAACCTTTTCTTCGAGCAGTTTTTTATTGCGGTCGTAATCGCGCTGCGCCTGGTCAAGTTGTGCCTGTGCTTTCTGAAGAGCTGCATTGGCATCTATCCTTGATGCAGAAAGAAAAGTGGTATCCAGAACTGCAATGATATCCCCCTTTTTAACCACCGAATTCCAGTCGGCAAATAGTTTCCAAATTATTCCGGTAACCTGAGCACCAACATTAACAGTAGTATCCGCATTTAAAGTCCCTGTTGATTTTACCATTATGATAACATCCCCTCTTTTAACCGGGGTTGTTTTCCATGTGTAAGCAGTGTGCTTGTTTTTATAATTAAAATAAAAGAATACAATTGCAGCTGCAACTATTATTGCTGAAATAATGATGATCGTCTTTCTTTTCATCTGTTGTAATTAATTTAAAGGTTTTCCTAAATAAAAGTCAACAATTTTTGATTTGAATATGTACGTGTACTTTGCCTGAACTACAGACTGCTTAGCCTTTTCGAAATTATTCTTTTCAATAAGAAAATCTGTTGCCGTTGCTAATCCTAAGTTGAATTTTTTCTCCAGATCATTGTAAGTACGTTGTTCCGAAGCTAAATTATCCTTTGCAGCGGCATATTCTTTTACAGCTGCAGTAAGGTCGGTATAAGCCTGTTCTATATTTTTCCTGAGTTGATCTTTCAATGCCTGTTCTTCAAGCTGCGAATTCTGCAGATTGATTTTTGCTTTAGCTATCCCATATTTCGCCTGGTAATTATTAAATATCGGAATAGTAAGATTTAAAGTGATAGCAGGTGTAAAGTTATCAGCAAACTGTTTCGAAAAAGGATAATTTTCCTTAGTTGTATTAGGTATGGCTCCCAAAATCTCTTCAGAAGGGTTACTTTCCATATAACCTATTTCGCCCGGTGAATATGTTGTTGTATAAAGATAACTTCCACTCGAATAAGCTGTTTTCAGTGCGCCACCCATGGTAAGTTTAGGATATGCCAATCCATGTGCAATATTTATGGATATTTCATCAGCTTTTGTTACAAGTTCAGCACTTTTAATTTCAGGCATTATCCCCTCCGAAGTTTTATAAATATCAGCAGTTGAAACAACATTCTCAACCGGGGGCTCTTTAGTACCGGAACTGTCAACAATAAATTTATCATCAATCGGCATATTCATCAGTTGCATCAGGCTCACTTTTGCAAGTTGTAACTGATTGTCGGCACTTACAGCAGTTGCTTTATCAGCAGTCAACTGCGATTGCACCTGTAATAAACTTCCTTCAGCCAGTTTGCCGGCATCAACAAATTTCTGTGTTTTTTCAACCTGTGTTAAATCGCTTTTAACTTCACCATTGGCAATATCAAGAGCTTTATATGAATATAGCACCTGCAGATAAGCAGCAACAATATTAAGGGTAATATCGTTCTTCATTTTATCTACATCAAAATTACCTGCATCCAAAAGGTATTTCGATTGTTTAATGGTGTTCTTAAGCTGAAACCCGTTATAAAGAGTAATGCTACCGTTTAATGCTGCATTATTAGCTGAAATATTCTGGTAGTTTGCCTGGCTTCCTGTTTGTCCGGAAGTATTACTGTGAAAAGTAAATGATTGCCCATCAGTAACTGAAAAATTAGGATACTCATTCGCTTTAGCCTGGGCTAAATTAATTTCATTCAGTTTACTTGTCAGTTGCGATTCACTTAGCTGAATATTCTTTCCCAAAGCCTGATCTATACATTCCTTCAGCGTCCAGCTTTTTTGAGCAAACAGGCTATTGGCTGAAAGTATTGCTGTAATAAATAAAATGTAATTTAAAATAACCTTCATAGAAATTTATTTTTAGCGCTTTAAAATCTAAACCGGGTTTTTATTTGTCTGTATTTATCATTTCGTCGCAAATATAGATGAATATCAATTAGCTTAAGAATAATTAACCGTTCATTAACATATCAGGATGGATGTAAGAGTAATAGTTATTTCTTCTTGTTCCCGAATACAAAGCCCAATGTTAATTGGAAAACCATGTTATTTCCCTTTTGGAAAGTAGCATAAGGATAGAAATTTTCGAAATTAGACTGATGCGGAATAGCATGAATAAGCGAATTACTGTAACGAACATCAAGGTAAAACCCCGGAGTGAAATTATAGTACACCCCGGCAAGAAGTTCAAGGTCAAATTTATTGATAGTAATAGGTCCCTTCATATTTGTACTGTCCTTGAAAGATGAACTTATCAGATCGCCCAAGGTTAATCCAACTTCCACACCGAATTTGTCGAAGCCATCTTTTTTGCTGTAAGCCACACCCTGCTTTACCAACAAAGAAATATCAATGTAATTGAGGTTTATGGTATAAGGAACAAATAAATACCTTCCTGATGAATCTAAATTAACTGGCTGCGAACTCCCTTTTTGTATGAAAGCCAGCTCCATCTGGGCAAAGGCATGTTTTCCTATTTTCCGGTTAACAAGGCCTCCAATGGAAAAACCAAGTTTATGAAAATCGTTATCGTTATCGGTAAGATCGGCACCGGCTATATCGGTAATGGCAGGGCCTAACATAAACCCAGCATGGAAACTCTGAGATTGCGCTTTGATAAGAAACAGGGTAAATAATAGGATAAAAAATATGGAACGCTTCATAATGCTGCAAGATTTGAAGCAAAATTAAATAATTAATCAATATTGTATAAAGAAATAACTAAAGGTGGCTTATAGCAATGTATCGGACGAAAATAATATTGAACAAATTCTTTACTTCATCTTTGCAGGGTAGCTGTCGTCGAAATATATCCAGAAAAGAGGGGAATAACCTCTTAGTTGAGCATTCTCGTCATAATTTTCTTTCATCAGCATTAAGCCAACCACCTTTTTGTCGAAGCTCATTTTCTTTTCATCGAGCGACCATTCTTCAAGGAAGCGAATCTTTGTAATCCTTTGTATATCGAGGTCGGTCTTAACAATGGTGTCTTTGTTTTTCGAGGGGTCTTTCGGATCTGGCACAGTTATCGTATCAACTCTTTTGTCAATATTCTTTACCTGTTGCGTTGTCAGCGGGTTGTTAAAGTAATCATACGCTTTTACTTTCCCATCGGTAGCAAGTTTAAGAAATGTTTTAATAAATGATTCACGTTTCGAACCTTCAATATTCTGCACCCACCAGTCAAAATCGGGATCAGGAGTTTTTATTAGCACATCGTATTGTATCCTCTCGGTAAGGACCTTATTACCCTTGTTGTCGGTTTCATCTTTTTTACCGTTGCATGCAGAAATGAGAAATACACTTATTATAATTCCTGTAATGAACAGGACTGATTTAAGGTTGTTTGTTACGTTCATAGTTTGTGTATTGATGATGTGAAATTAATAATATTTTCATTTATGAAATATCTTGCCTGACAAAACAATTTGATCATTTTGAATATTTACTAGGTAAATGCCCGCTGAAATTTCTTTCAAATTAAAGGCTTCTGTACGAAAGGACGATAAAAAGATATTTCTTGACATAACTGATTTACCTGTTGCATCCAATAATCGAATCTGCAGATCATAGGATGATTTCGAAGCATTGGTTAGGTAAAAGATCTCCGCATCCGAATCATATAAGAAAGAGATTTTATTCTCATCTGTTGTTGCAGCAACAGATGTTGCAGTATAATCATAAGGCAGCGATTGCGCTGAACATCCTGCCGAATCATTAACTACTACATAATACATGCCATTATGGGATGGAGTCATTATCTGAAGTGTTTCTCCCGTAATTGCTCCCGTTGAATCATACCATTGATAAGTATATGCAGAGCTTGAACTAAGATTATGCCCAACCAAAGTAATTAAGGGTGTTGCCGGCAAAGTATTAACAACGACTACAACATTATCTGTCGCGGAACAATTGTTCCCATCTGTCACAGTAACTATATACGTTTGTGTTGAAACAGGTGTGAATGAAACTCCCTGCACAACTCCATTATTCCAAGAATAACTAACGCCTCCGGAAGCATTTAAAACTATCTGGTTTCCGGCGCATATAGCAGTGTCATTCCCGGCAAATGCATCAGGCAATGGATTGACAGTAATAGTAACAATTGAAGAAACAGCGCTTTGACCGTTATGAGTAACCATGACGGAATAATTGCCGCTTTGCTTAACAGTCAGCGATGAAGAATTAGCTAAAGCTATCATGCTGCTGTTTTTATACCATTGATAAGTATAGCCAAAATCAGCATTTGCCTGAAGTAAAACAGAATCGCCCTGACAAATAGCAGTCTGCCCATCTACTGTTATTGCTGAATCAGGATGCGGTTCGAAATATACAAGAATCCTGCTCATTAGCTTATCACTTGACGAGTCAGGGTAAACGGTCTCAAAAGGAAATCCGAGATTGACAAGCTTTCCCTGCGTTGTTCCCGAAGGAAATAAACCTGTATAACAAACACCTGCATAATTAGTGGGAAGCCCGGTATAATAAAAACAATCTATTCCTCCGTTGATCCCTGTTATGGCATCGGGATAAGCTACATTATAAGTGCCATGCGTGCCATTGTCGAAACTAAAAGGGTGAAGGTTGCTGAAAAATTGTGCAGCCTCGGCTGTTACATTGTAATACGTTGAAGGCTGGCTGTTCGGCGAATCACTCAGGTATTGCGCTTTAAGATAATTATGATAAAAAGCCTTGTCGGAAGTGGAGCCTTTATAATCCAGATCCCATGCTATCTCAGAGCCTGAAGCAAAAAGCTTTCCACCATTATTCAGATAAGCTGAAACAAGTACCTGCTCACTCGGACTGAATGTTGTATCAGCAGTGCTTTCCTCTCCAAGGTTATAATCAACAATGGAATAATTTGTAAGGTTTACCAATCCATTGACCACAGCAGCATTGGTTGCAGAGGAGAAAAGATAACCGCTCTTGTAGATTGCTTTTCCATGCTGTCGGACAAAATTATACGTGTTTCCTGTTATTACACGATTAAACCCGTCAACAAACAGCACCCGCTCATGAAACGATGAAGGTGTTGCTCCCAGCACTTCCGACCATGCAGAAGTGTCGAAAGCATTATAACCTGCTATCCTCACATAATAAATAGAATCAGGATGCAGATTGGTAATAACAAAATTCGTATCGCTGAAATACTGGCTGCTGTCAAATGTAAGTCCGTCTTTACTGAGTTGCACTGCATAAGCATAATTAGATGAATCGGGTGAAACAATGACCCGTATGCTGCTTGAATCTTCACGCAGAACGCAAAATGAAAGAGGTGTCACTGCCTGTGGAACGGCAACAGGATAACGCGGCACTGCAATGCTGCCTTCATCACTCAATACAGAATCGAGAGCAGTTGATGTCAGGATGTTGTTGACAGTAGTTGCGTTTCCATTCAAAGTGCAAGCCAGCTGAACAAAACGTATTCCATGGCTGTAATCGGCATATGTATTTTCATGCCCCCAGTATAGAGGCTGTATAGGCACTCCCGTTGTATGATGCCAGCCATATATTACAACCCTGCCGGGTGAAGGATTCCCATAAATATGATTTGAAATGACAACGTCCTTCTTGTCTCCACCTACAAGCTCTCCCAGCGGATGTGCTGCCAGCACGGCTTTTCTTTGCTTCCAGACAGTAGTGTCTTCCTGGTAAAAAATGGGAACAGTTACCATTTGAGCGCTAGGCGGAATAGTGGAAGGCTCAAGATGAACAGTTGCAGTAGTCCATATATCATTCACCATTTTTCGTGTCGGAAGTGTGCATCCTATCTGGTCGGCTATCCGTTGCGCAAGCAGGGGTGTCATGGGGCATAGAAAATAATCGGTATCGCAGCCGATGGCGGTATAATCCGGAAGAACATAATATATAGCTGTATAAAGTGTATGGCCTATGGTGGCGGATGAAGTAACGGGAACAAGGTTCCTCATGAAATCAGGAACATTACCGTTCAATACTTCCGAATAAATAGCGTTTTCCCTGTTAGTAAGGCTCATCGACCAGATGTACGTTGCAAACTGGCTACCCGACTTTGCTGATGTACTGCGAGCTGGAACATTAAGGGTTTGTGCGGAGGCGGGTATAGAGGTATAAAGGAATAGGGTATAGAGGAAATAAGGTACAAGGAAATAGAGAAATTTCACAGTCCGCCTTATACCTTTATACCTTACACCTTTATCCCTTTTTCTGGTGCAAAGTGCAAATTGAAAAATGCAAAAGGGGATTAACTTTTTCATGACATTAATTGTTGTAGTGTTTAATGGCTGAATTATTCAAAGATACTCAATTTCTAATTTCTTAGTTTCTATTAATTTCATTCTATTCCTGCTGCTTACTGCTGCTGCCTACTGCTTACTTTTTTATTCCTTTACAAACTTTCTAACCTCTACCCCTTTTTCCGTCTTCACTTCCACCACATACATTCCTGCCGGAAAAGAAGAAATGTCTATTTCGTTTGCCTGCCTTGCCGGTAGGCAGGTGGTTAGTGGTTTGTAGTTAGTTGTTGTGTACACTTTTTCACCTATTATATTGTAAACTTCCAGGCTTTGAATTTGGGCCTTGGGGCTTGTGACTTTGAATTTACCGCTCGTTGGGTTAGGATAAACCTCTATGCCTGCCGGTAACATACTTTGCGGAGCAATTCCATCACCATAAGTCCAAATAAAATTTCCAAATGCAAACGGACCAAAACCAACTGCAATTGTAGCTGAAACAGTATTTGTTGCAGTATTTATAACACTTACTGTGTTAGAACCATAATTCGCAATATACACCTTGTTTCCATCGGGGCTTACAGATACACCTACAGGATAAGCGCCAACTGTAACTGTAGCCGAAACAGTATTGGTCGAACTGTTTATTATACTTACTGTATTATCGCTATCATTCGCAACATATACTTTGCTTCCATCGGGGCTTATAGATATACCTAAAGGAAAAGAACCAACTGTAATTGTAGCCGAAACAGTATTGGTAGCAGTGTTTATTACACTTACTGTATTAGAATTTTCATTCGTAACATATACATTACTACCATCGGGACTGACAGATACGCCATAAGGGCCAGAATCAACTGTAATAGTAGCCGAAACAGTATTGGTAACACTGCTTATTACACTTACAGTACCAGTAGCATTACAATTCGCAATATATACTTTGCTTCCATCCGGGCTGACAGATATGCCATAAGGACCAGAATCAACTGTAATTGTAGCCGAAACAGTATTAGTAGCGCTGCTTATTACACTTACAGTACCAGGAGTATTTGCATTTGTAACATATACCTTGCTTCCATCCGGACTAACAGATACACCCAAAGGATTAACAAACCCTGTAATTGTAGCCGAAACAGTATTGGTAGCAGTGTTTATTACACTTACTGTATTAGCACCCCAATTCGTAACATATACCTTACTTCCATCGGGGCTTACAGATATACCACAAGGTCCAGAACCAACTTCAATTGTATCAGTAACAGTATTGGTTGCAACATTAATAACTGAAACGGTATTACTACCGGAATTTGTTATATAGGCAGTTTGCGCAAAGGCAGTTGAAAGAAGAAAGGTAAAAGGGAAAAGCGCTGATAGAAGTATTAGTTTTTTCATGTTTGGTTGATTATTTCCCCAAAATTACAACATTATTCTTTCCTGCATCACTTAAAAAGGTGAATTTATTATAGTAAATGTGAATATTCCCATGGCGAGAATGCGCATTCCCAAGACGAGAATGTGTATTCTCAACGTGAGAATGTGTATTCCCAACGTGAGAATGTGTATTCCCAGCATGAGAATGTGTATTCCCAGCGTGAGAATGTGTATTCCCAGCATGAGAATGTGTATTCCCAGCGTGAGAATGTGTATTCCCAGCATGAGAATGTGTATTCCCAGCGTGAGAATGTGTATTCCCAGCATGAGAATGTTTATTCCCAGCGTGAGAATGTGTATTCCCAGCATGAGAATGTGTATTCCCAGCATGAGAATGTGTATTCCCAGCGTGAGAATGTGCATTCTCAGAGCGATAATGTTAAGTGTCGGACTGATAATATTACGCATCAGAACGAAACTGAAAATTATCGGAACAAGGGTGAAGTTTTACAAGGTTATAGGTAAGCTTCCCGAAACGGGAGGTAAGCTTCACGACCTGAAAAGTAAGCTTCTCAACCTGTGAGGTAAGCTTCAAAACACGAGAAGCTTACCCCAAAGCTCGATAAACTCGCATTTCTAAGCGAAAAAGTCAACTTTTAGAACGAAATTGACCAATTTCACTACAAAGTTGAATAACCTCACGCTTTTGCCTTAACATATTTTAACCAAGCTTAACTTATTTTTATAGAATTGCATGTAGTGGCTGATGTAATTTTGTATCGTCAATTTTAAATGCTTAGCTATGGAAAGGAAAATCATATTATCGGCAGCAGGTTTGGTGGTGATATGCGCATTACACTTCTCCCCTGCTGCGGCCCAAAACAATAACCAGCCTCAAAGCAAATCGTATGTAAAGATAAGGACGGAGAAAATTGTTAATGGTGATACAGTAATTACCGAAAAGGAATATAACGGCACCGGCGATATGAACATTGAAGATACCACTATGGGAAACGGTTTCAGGAACTTCCAGTTTACCTCGCCCTTGGGCGGGTTCCATTCGTTCGGCAATACCGGCGATTCCGCTTT
>JBEKEO010000045.1:0-18103 GCA_050013795.1 Bacteroidales bacterium | reverse complement strand
ATAGAAATCAATAAAGTATCTGCCATGAGAACATTTGATTTCGATTTGATAATTGAAAATAATAATAAGACCGACAAAGAACTGATAGAAGAATTAAACAAATTAGTATAAGGCATAGTATGTAACAGTATGAAGACTTGTTTGGCTTAGTTTGCAAAACGGCATACGTTTCGCGCTTGCCTGCCTGTGGTTAAGTAGGAATAGCGGATAGGCAATACAAGGAATACCGGGGCGTTAGTGTTCATTAGAATAGAAAAAGTAAATTTGATATAGACTATTAATTATTAAAGTATGAAAAAAATTAAACATTTAATTATTTTGACGATTGCACTTTTTATTACAGCGTCAACATTTGCACAAGTTCCACAGGCATTCAATTACCAGGCAGTAGCCCGCGATGGTTTGGGAAACATACTTGCCGGTCAGGCTGTAGGATTACGCATTTCTCTTTTACAGGGCGGGACATCAGGAACACTTGTTTATGAAGAACGACAAGCGACCGTTACCAATCAGTTTGGATTATTTTCAATATTTATAGGTCAGGGCACGGTGCTAAGCGGTACATTCAACAGCATAGACTGGAGTACGGGAAATTACTGGATGCAGGTGGAAATGGATCCCCATGGAGGGACAACATATACGGTAATGGGCAACACACAACTGTTAAGCGTACCCTATGCCTTGTATGCAGAAACATCAGGAACAATCGGAACAACTGGTCCTACCGGAAACGACGGAGCTACCGGGCCCACAGGAGCAACAGGGAATGATGGTTCCGTAGGGGCAACAGGCTCACAAGGCTTAACTGGTCCGACAGGAACAATGGGTAACATTGGCGCAACAGGGCTACAAGGTATAACTGGCGCAACAGGCGCACAAGGGCCGACAGGAAATGATGGTTCAACAGGAGCTAACGCTGTATCAGAGTTTGCTTATTTTTATGCACTCAGTCCACCGGATAATGCAGCCACTATTGCAGCGGGTGCGGAAGTTCAATTTCCACGGGATGGACCTGCAAGCGCCGGTATTATACGAATATCCGACAGTCAGTTTCAATTAGCTGATATCGGCATATACAGGGTTAGCTGGCAAGTAAGCATAAACGAAGCAGGGCAACTTGCATTGCAGCTTGACGGTGGTTCCGGTGGTGTTGAGCTTCCCTATACAACGGTTGGTCGTGCCACGGGAACAAGTCAGATTGTGGGCGATGCATTAATTGTTACAACAGCACCTAATACTGTTTTAAGTGTGGTTAATCCTAACGGCAATCCTGTAGCGCTAACAATAACACCATTTGCCGGTGGAACAAATCAGGTTTCCTCATCACTTTTGATTATGCGCATACAGTGAGTTGAAATTTTATGTAATATGCCCGTCAAATTATTTATTAGAAATGAAAGATAGGGTAACGAATACCCCTGTTTGTCGTAGTTTGCAAAACGGCATACAGTAAATTGCAGGTAATGCTTAAACGAAAGGCGCCAGGTGTAAATTCAATAAAACAAGCAAGTATAAATTAAAAAAAATGAACTATTATTTCAGCAAAACATTGGAAACTTCGTTTGACGAAGCTGTAAAGAAAATAACAGAAGCCCTGAAAACCGAAAGCTTTGGAGTAGTTTCAGACATCAACATGCATGAAAAATTTAAAGAGAAACTGAATGTTGATTTTAAGAGATATAAAATATTAGGTGTGTGTAACCCGTCCTATGCATACAAGGCAATACAGGCCGAGGATAAAATCGGGACTATGTTACCTTGTAATGTATTAGTCATTGAGCAAGAAAAGAATAAAATTGAAATTGCAGCAGTTAATCCTATTGCTTCCTTCCAAGCCATTACGAATCCTGCATTGGGTGATCTTGCAAAACAGGTTACAGATAAACTCAAAAAAATAATTGAGAATATTTAGAAGTTACGGTGGTTGGCTATGAATGCCCCGGTTTGTCGTAGTTTGCAAAATGGCATCTGTAAAGTGCAGGGTAATTATATAAAAATAATATCTATGAGAAAAACATTAATTCTTTTGACAATTATTTCAGGTCTTCATGGTTCAATGACACATGCTCAGTGTGGCGGAAGCACATCGAAGACTTATGCTTCAACAAGCATTGGAATTGTTATTTATTCAAACGATGTGGAAACAGAGTGGAATGCGCTTAGGTTTGCAAATTTCTCCAAAAGTCAGGGCGATACAGTTACAATTTTTCTTCTCGGCAAGGGAGTTGAGCTTGACAGTTTAGTGAAAAAGAATAATGAACTTAAAGAACAGGCTAAAGAATTCCTTGACAAAAGTGGCAATATTTTAGGTTGTGGTACTTGTCTTGCAAGCAGAAAAAATAATGAACCTAAGATATGCAAATTCTCTTCAATGAATGACATGTATGATATGATTCGCAAAAGTAAGATTGTAATGACTTTTTAGTATAAAAAATCAACATGGAAGCCCCTTGTTTGTCGTAGTTTGCAAAACGGCATACAGTAAATTGCAGGTAATGCTTGAACCTTGGCATAATTGTAAAACGACATGAAATATCTTAAAACAATATTTGCATTTTCATATGTGATACTTTTTTTTGTCATGACAAGTTGTTTTCATTATTGGACAGAAAAAGAAAAGAAAAATTTTGACTGTAAATGCACACAAACAGACACTTTTGAATTAGGTGTTGTTCACTTTCGTGGGTTTAATAATACTGAATTCGATTCAATTCTTGTCAGGGCATATAAAGACACAGTACTCATTGACTCTTTCAAAATCTTTGTTGACCCATCCAAAAGCGATTGGGACAAAGAAAATAAAAGGCGCTCCGCAACAATTTTGAGAACAATGAAAACAAAATATAAATATCAATTTATTGTTCCTGGACAACAACCGTATGAATTATCAAACATGAAAATGATAATGTGGGCAGAGTGGACAATGACTTCGGAAAATTACGGTTGTGTAATGGGGAGCTTTACATTAGATGGTAAAAAGTTTGAACATTGCGGTAATCTCTGTATTGAAAAACATGACACGACAAGTGAGAAATAAACAACTATGCCTTATTTAGCATTGCTTCAATGGCTCGTTATGCAACCCCGTTTGTCGTAGTTTGCAAAACGTTATTGAGGATTGATAAAATAAGTTTTGAATAAAGTGAGATACCTTTGTTGAATTACTTATATGAATTTGTGTCAATGTCCTTTCCCCCCGTTCCTCTTAATCGTTCAAAGAAATTTTCACGCTTGGGCAGGGGTATAAAATCCTTTACAAAAGCCTGCTGATAGTCAATAGCCGGATTGATCATTCCTGGTTCCATAGATTTAAGAGTGTCATAAACAAAAGGAATCAAGACCACATCATTTTTTAAAATTATTCGCGCATATCGTTGCAGTAATTTTGTTTGAAAAGGATCAGAAGCCAATGCAATGGTTACAAAACCTGTTTTTTTTGATTTCATATAAGAATAATAGATGTTTTCCGTGCTATGCTCTGCTTTGGTTTCTGTATAGATATGCTCCTTCGGAATGCCTATAGCTTCTGCATAAAGAGCCATTATCCGGGCTTCGTAATATGGCGTGTAAACGGCATTACCTGAATACATGATATTTTTTGCAATTCCTTTTTCATATAAATACTTAGACCAATATACTCTTGCTTTCATTGTTGTACCCCATTGCATGTTTTCAAAAGGGCAACCGGGAATTACAACCATGTCATAGGATTTTGTCATGGATTCCCGTAATAATTTTTTACATTTCTTTTGAGTAAAAGAACAGGAATAAAGAAATAATATAAAAATTAAAAGATATCGTGATGGTAAAACAAATCTGTTTTGTATGGTATTCATTATATTTTTTTAAAATTTCTCTTAAAAGTTTAAATGTATAAATAAAAAATAACATGCTTTTCAGATTTAATTAACTTTACCAATTAATTTTTTTTAAGTTACATCGTTTGGCGTAGTTTGTAGAACGTCATTCTGTAAATTGCAGGTAATGCTTATTCGATATACACAAGCCGCAAAAACATAAAATTACAAAAGATGAAAACTTTAAAAAAAGTATCAGTGATTCTTTTCCTTGCATTATTGTGGGTATATCCATTTGTTTTATTAAAAGCGCAGGGCATAAAAATCAAAGAATGTAACACAATAATACACACTGCCGCTTCAGGTAAAGATTATCCCGGTTTTTGGGAAGCCGTGCTAAGTTTTGATACCACTTATGCTACAGTGAATAATGCAACTCCCGAACAAAAAAGCTTTTCGGAATTATTAAAAGCTTTATTAAAAGGAAAAGATACGGAATATATAAACGGGTTAAAAAGCTTGTTTCTAAGCACAGGCGATACCAGCGTAGGGGAAAATTGTTACCGCTTGCTGTATGATGAATATTTTTATGAATTTCAATGGGGCAAATTGCTCGACATGGATTCGGTATATTTTGCAAGGAAGGGAGCAGTGGTAAAGGACAGCGAGTCGGTTATAAATGATAATTTGTATAAGAAACTGCTATATGCCCCTCCGACTGCTTATAATTTTTCCGACGTTGTCGATACCATTCCGATATATGCTTTTGCTTATGGAACTCCTGTAATTGAGCTTAAGGTGAATGGGAAATCCGAATTATTTATGTTCGATACAGGCGCCGGCATCACATCCATTTTTTCAACCATTGCTGATAAGTGTAAAGTTGTTCCGGTGATCCCGGATAAGATAGTTGTCGGGACGGGTACAAATATCAATGTTTACGCTCAATATGCGCTTTGCAATTTCAAACTTGGAAATTTAAAGATCAGCCATTCGCTTGCCATGATACAGGATTATAAAGCCTATGAAGCAATAGATAAGGGTTTGCCCTATAAAATAAATGGAATACTGGGATGGGAGACCATCAAAAATCTTGATGTGGAAATAGATTATATGCATAGTAAGATAATTGTTAAAAAGCCGGTAAAGAAAACACATTCCCCAGCAAGTTTGTTTTATATGCATGTTCCGGTGGTTACCGCTTATGCCACTGACGGGACGACATTATATTTCGGATATGATACAGGCGCAGGGGAAACCAACCTGAAAAGCGGGATAAAGAAAAAAGTAAAATTCGATAACCTTAAACAGGGAAAGATACAGGCAGGCTCTGCCGGCGGATTTGAAACTGTTAACGTTGAAACCGTGAAAGGCTTCAGTTTGTGTTTGAATAACATAAACTATACATTTGATAAATTGTTCATTGATGACCATAATGTTGCCAGCATGAACCTTGACGGGCATTTCGGCGGGGATATTGCACAGTACGGAAGTATACATTTTGATTATACTAATAAGTTTTTTGAGATAAAGAACAATAAAATAAATGAAAAATAAATTTAAAGAATAGTTCAAGACCAAACTGAGTTGAATAAACAAATATTAAACCTGTCAACCCCCAACGCAAGCAATATATGGTCGATATAAAACATTTTATGAATCGAATTACTAATTTAATAATATTATTTTCAGGACTTATAATTTTGGGTTTGAATGGTTGTGTAACATTTGCTCCCCCGCCGCCTATGATGACTTATGGCGGACCACAAACAACTGTAAAAGGAACATCAGATGCAGCCATTGCCCTTGGTACAGGTGTTGCATTATTTCAGGAAGGGCATGCACCCGGTCAGGGATGGTTTGGCAGATATAAATATGGATTAGGTGATAAATTAGACTTAGGTGTTGATGCAATAGGTTTTTCTCATTCAGAACTGTTTACTTTCACAACAAAAATTGCTGCCCGTTATCAATTGTATCAGCATTTCAGGTTGGAAGGCGGTCTTGGAGCAGCGGATGACTCTAAAGGAAAAAGTCTCAATTCCGAATTAGGACTGACATGGGGTACTCTTTCAAAGGAGAGGGTTTGGAATTATTATGCTTCTTTAAGAATTGGTTATGCAAAAGGATTTGCCGGCAATGCTATTTTTAACGGGAATACTTCTTCATCCGATTCTATAAAACCGCCTAATACAACTGTAGCATTATTGAATATAGGAACACAGGGGATAGTTAACGACAATATAAAGTTTATCTTTGAAGGTGGTTACGGTTATATTTTTCCACAGGGATATAAAGCAGGCATTACTATTTATGTATCTTGCGGTATCCTGTTAAATATCGGAAAGAAAAAATAAGAACAGTTTATAACTTATATTTGCTGCATTACCACTAAAGCGGAGTAAAAAGGGAAAATTAAAACGAAATAATAGTCCCCCAATGCAAGCAATACCTGTTCGTTGACATTCATTGAATAAATTAATGTATATGAAAAATTTATTAATAGTTTATACGATATTATTAATCATTGCAGCGACCTCTTGTATTCAACCGCATAATGACGTCATTATTGATATTGATGGTAATATTTACCATTCAGTCAAAATTGGAACACAAACCTGGATGGTGGAAAATCTAAAAGTTACACATTATCGCAATGGTGACACAATACCTAATATTTCGGACAGTCTTAAATGGAGCAACCTGAAGACAGGGGCTTACTGTAATTATAATAATGATACAAATTATATACGCACTTATGGACGCTTGTACAACAGGTTTGCCGTAGATGATGTACGCAGCATTGCCCCAAAAGGCTGGCATGTTCCTACCCGAAAGGACTGGGACGCTCTGGTGGTTTTCCTTGGAGGGGATACTTCTGGCCTTCAGCCTTCCATTAGCAATAAAATGAAAGAAACAGGAACCAAACACTGGAAGAGCCCAAATAAAGGGGCTGACAACAGCAGTGGATTTTCCATGCTTCCTGTAGGTTATCGTGACTCTGGGGGTGTATTTGGTGGATTAGGAACGGTGGGAACTTTCTGGTTATATAAGAGTGAACCTATATATTTAGAAGTCAATGACCCCTATATCGAAAACGATTGGTTTGATGAAAAGATAGGCTGTTCAGTTAGATGTATCAAAAATAAATAAAAATTAATCAATTTAACCATTAAATAATTAACAACATGAAAAAAATATTTATACTTTCATTGCTCGCCATTATTGGCTTGAGCAGCACTTTTGCACAAAACCTTCCAGCAGGGAATCAAGCCGTTTCCCCAACACAAAAGCAACATAACAGGCTATCGCCATTTAACAAACAAACAGGTCTGCTGCCAGGTCAAACAGATTTTACAGTACCTTCTGCAAAACCAAACAATGGTATTAAATCAGGTACTTTAATAGCTTTATACGATAGTATTTACTATTGGAATTGGGATACGCTTACCAATGGATGGAGTATTAATCCTATTGAAAAAGAGATACATATTGTTTACGACGCCAATGATAACAAAACAAGTTATACGCGACAGACATGGAGCGGCACTGCCTGGGTGAATCAGGATCTTGTTTCATATACCTACGATGCCCATAATAACTGTGCAAGCAATTTGGATCAGACATGGAGCGGCACAGCATGGGTAAATTCAGAACTATTCACATACACCCATGATGCCAATAATAACCTGACAAGTAATTTATATCAAACATGGAGCGGCACCGCCTGGGTGAATAATGATCAAACTTCATTTACCTACGATGCCAATAATAACCGTACAAGTTATTTGTTTCAGACATGGAGCGGCACGGCATGGGTGAATCAGGATATGTACACGTATACTTACGATGCCAATAATAACCGTACAAGTTATTTGTATCAAACATGGAGCGGCACGGCATGGGTGAATCAGGATATGTACACGTATACATACGATGCCAATAATAATCAGACAAGTCAATTAGATCAAACATGGAGCGGCACGGCATGGGTGAATAATGCCCAATCTTTATTCACCTACGATGCCCATAATTGCCAGACAAATAATTTATATCAAACATGGAGTGGCACCGCCTGGGTGAATAACTATCAATATTTATATACTTACGATGCTCATAATAACCAGACAAATTATTTATATCAAACATGGAGCGGCACAGCATGGGTGAATAATGCCCAATCTTCATTTACCTATGATGCCAATAATAACGAGACAGGTAATTTATATCAAACATGGAGCGGTACGGCATGGGTAAATAACAACCAATCCTTGTCTGCCTACGATGCTAATAACAACGAAACAAGTTATCTATATCAAACATGGAGCGGCACGGCATGGGTGAATACAGATTTAAATACCAATACCTATGATGCCAATAATTTTGAAAAAAGCACTGCAACAAAAAGTTGGAATAGCGCCGGCACTATGATTACATATGGTGACAGCACCTACAATTATTTTCATACTGTAATGGGAATTAATGAGGTAAGCAATGTGTTTAATATCTCAATTTACCCTAACCCCGCAACCGATAACCTAACTATAGAAGCCCCGCCGTCAACAGTAATAGAAATTACAAACATACAAGGTCGGCTGATAAAAACCTTTACTGCAACAGGTAATAAAACAAACATAAGTGTTTCTGCATTTACAAGTGGTGTGTATATTTTAGAGTTGAGGACGGAAAAAGGAATAAAAGTAAAGAAGTTTGTGAAGGAATAGAAAACATCAAACCTCCTGCTGGCAAGTCAGGCAAATAAAGTAGAAATTATTATTGGGGAAAAGAACTATATTAATCCTTTCTTAATGTTTTATTAATTTAATTTTAATTACTTTTATTCATTAATCAGGTATATTTGCATCAGAAAATCCAGTGAATTTATAATAAAATAATAGTTATCTTTAATCACGTAAAAAATCTGTAAAATGAAAAAAGCACATTTATTTTTGCTTGCAATGTTGGTTTTGTCAGTTGCAGCAGTATTAGCTATCAGCCCTATCAAAGCTGCAGGCCATAAAACATTCTCTCAAACAGGTTCTATCCCCGACAGCGTAGCAAAAGTTTTGCGCAATTCATGTGCAAGTTGCCATAACGATGGCGGAAATGTAATGGCAATGTCCAAATGGAGTCTTTCCAAGTGGGACACCTATTCTGCAGATAAACAAGCCAAGAAAGCAAGTTCTATTTGTGACGCTATGACCAAAGGAAAGATGCCCCCCAATTCGGTAAGGAAATCAACTCCTGAGAAAATCCCTACTACAGCCCAGATAGATATGGTTTGCAAATGGGCAAATTCGCTCAATGTGAAAAAATAAGAATAGCGATCGTAATTAAATGTTAAAAGGCTTCGCTTGCGCGAAGCTTTTTTTATGCAAACTCTTTTGGCCTAAGTATGATTTGGTTGGGATTATTCACTATTTTTGCCATCCTTGTTAGCCGGCAGAAAACACACCAAATTTATTTCTTGCTGAAAAATATTACTACCGGATGAATGAAGATTATTATACACGATTTAATAGCCTGAAATGCTGTGTAATTATTGCTACCTATAATAATTGCACTACGCTTGAAAAGGTTATTGATGGGGTATTGCAGTTTACAAATAACGTAATAGTAGTAAATGATGGCTCAACCGACGAAACATTGTCTATATTGAATAAATATGATAATGTAGAAGTCATTACTTACGAGAAAAATAAAGGAAAAGGGTATGCTTTGAAAAGAGGTTTTGAAAAAGCAATTGCCAAAGGTTTTCGTTATGCCATCACCATTGATTCCGACGGTCAGCATAAACCTGAAGAAATGATGGTGTTATTGGATGAAATTGAAAAAGAACCGGATGCATTAATTATCGGTTCTCGTAACTTTACTAAAGAAAATCCATTACTAAAAAATAATTTCGCTAATAAGTTCTCTAATTTCTGGTTCCGTTTCTTTACCAATTACAATCTTCCTGATACCCAATCGGGCTACCGGCTTTATCCCCTCGATTTGATTAAGCAAATAAAATTGCGTTCGGGCAAATATGAATTCGAGTTTGAAATCCTGGTCAGGTCTGCCTGGAGAGGCATAAAAATAATCCCTGTCCCTGTATGTATATATTACCCTCCCCGCGAAAAACGCATATCTCATTTTCGTCCTTTTTCGGATTTTGCACGCATTAGCCTGTTAAATACGATTTTCTTTTTCATTACTATTTTATACGTAAAACCGTATAATTTTTTTAAAAATCTCAACAGAAAAACGGTTAAAGAATTTTATAAAAACAATATCCTTGCATCCGCTGATTCGAATGCAAAGATAATCGCATCGGTTATGTTCGGTATTTTTATGGGAATAGTGCCGATATGGGGATACCAGTTGATAACCGCTATTGCATTGGCATATGTTTTTAAATTGAACAAACTGATAGTTATAGTTGCAGCCAATATTAGCATTGTTCCGTTACTTCCGTTCATTCTCTATTTCAGTTATGTTACCGGCGGCTTTTTCATGGGCACACATTCTTACGGCATTGACAGCATATCTGATTTTTCTTTTGCTATGATCAGGGAAAATATTATTCAGTACATCGCAGGTAGTTTCATTTTTGCTATATTGCTGTCGTTATTATTTGGAATGGTAATGTTTGTTATTCTTAAAATGTTCCGTAAGCCCAAAATATCTTAAACGCTGATGGCAACTTTCTTTATTATTATTTACAGATTCTTCCAAAAAAACAGATTGCTGTTACTCTTATTATTTATTGCAATTATGTTGTCGGCTTTGTATTTTGCTTCAAAGATTTCTATTGAGGAAGATATATCAAAAGCCGCTCCCGGAGAGGATGAAAGATTAAACCTTGTTTTAAAAAATTTAAAAACCACAGATAAACTGATAATTAATATCAGTTTGGCAGATACCACAGCCGCCAGTGATCCCGAAAAATTAATTGCTTTTGCCGATGAATTAGTTGATTCGGTCAATTCCACATCGTTCACGCCTTTCATAAAAAACATCACCGGTAAAATGAATGACAGCCTGATGTCTGACGTGATAGAGATTTTTTACGATCATTTGCCTGTTTTCCTTTCCAATTCAAATTATGCAGAAATTGACAGTTTGATTTCCGAAAGGAATGTTGAGAAATCATTGAATAACGATTATAAAACACTTTTATCGCCTACAAGCTTTATTGTAAAGAAATTTATCAGGCGCGATCCTATTGGCATCAGTTCGCTTGCCTATAACAAATTAAAGAAACTGCAATTTGATGAAAGCTACGACATGCAGGATGGATATGTTTTTACTAAAGACAGAAAACATTTACTGCTTTTCATTGACCCTGCTTATCCCGCCAATAAAACATCTGAGAATGCTGAATTTATTGACAAGTTAGATAAGCTGCTCTTGTCGTTTCAGGAAAAGAATAACAGTATCCAAACAGAGTATTTTGGAGCTATTGCTGTTGCAGTAGGGAATGCAAAACAGATAAAAAAGGATGTCCTGCTCAGTGTGATAATTTCTTTACTGATCATTATGCTTTTTGTTGCATGGTATTTCCGAAGAATAAGCATTCCGTTTATTAGTTTTTTACCTGCTGTTTTCGGGAGCGCTATTGCTTTGACCATCGTATTCCTGTTTAAAGCAAATATCTCTGTAATAGCATTGGCTATAGGCTCCGTGCTACTAGGCATCATTGTCGATTATGCTTTGTATATTTTTAGTCTCAGGAAAATAAAGGATTCCGTGGAAGAAGTGTTGAGGGATATGAGCCTGACCATTTTCCTTTGTGCACTGACAACTGCTGTTGCATTCTTTAGTTTATTGTTTGTAAAATCGGCAGTTTTACGTGATCTTGGTTTGTTTGCAGGAATAAGTGTACTAGGTGCTGCTCTTTTTTCACTGGTCTTTTTGCCTCATCTGATGAAACCTAAAAAGAAATTATCCAATGACAAAAAGAGAATAACAGTTATTGATAAAATTGCCACATACTCTTTTGAATCAAATAAAATTCTGGTTCTTTTAATAGTTATAATTTCAGCATGGTTCCTATATACATCAAACAAGACTTCGTTTGAAAAAGACATGTATAAAATGAGCTATCTGTCGGATAAACTATCTTCAGCAGAAAAGAACCTGAACAGGGCAAATGATATTTCATTACGTTCGGTTTACCTTGTTTCTTTAGGCAAAAACCTGGATGAAGCACTTACTAATAACGAAAAAAATTCGGTGAAGCTGGACAAATTACAGAAGCAGAATATCATTATAAAATATTCAACTGTCAGCTCAGTAATAATTGATGATTCCATGCAAGAGGAAAGGTTGGATAAATGGAACTCCTACTGGAATGCAAACAAGAAAAGCAAGTTAAAAGAAATTATTATTAAAAAAAGTAAGAAGCTTGGTTTTACCAGAGAGGCTTTTACTGAATTTTATAATTTGCTTGACAAGGATTTTAGGATAACTTCGGCTAAAAACCTTGATAAGCTGATAAGCATTTTCTTCAATGACAGGATAACGAATAACCCTGATGTGTCAATGGTAGTGTCATTAGTTAAAGTTGATGGAGCGAATCGGGAGAAAGTATTCTCGGCTTTTTCGGGAGACAAAAACGTGGTGATCTTTGACAAGCAAAAGATAACAGCAAATTTTGTAAATGATATAAAAACAGATTTCAACATGCTTGTTAATCTCTGTTTGATATTTGTAACAATTGTATTGATAGTTGCCTTTGGCAGGATAGAGATCGGACTCATTGCCTCAGTACCTATGTTTGTAAGCTGGCTATGGACATTAGGAATAATGGGAGCTTTCGGATTATCGTTCAATATCTTCAATATACTCATTTCAACTTTTATTTTCGGATTAGGCGTTGATTACAGTATCCTTATGATCCGCGGATTATTGATGGATTATAAATATGGAAGCAATCAGCTTCCTTCATATAAAACTTCGGTACTGTTGTCATCAATTACAACTATAGTTGGTGTTGGTGTTTTGATTTTAGCTAAACATCCAGCTTTACATTCTATCGCCTTTATTTCAGTATTCGGTTTATTGTCAGTGGTATTGATATCCTATACAATTGAACCAATTTTGTTCAGGTATCTGACTTACAAAAAATCAAAGAAGCGAGTTGTCCCGATGACATTTTCCGATTTAATCTTCACTGTGATTGCCTTTTCTATTTTTATTTTTGGTTGCCTGTCAATGAACATCATCCTGCCATTTATATTGATATTGCCGGTAAGCAGAAAAGCAAAGAAATTAATAATGCACTATTTTATGATGGGATTTTGCCGTCTTGAAGTGTATGCCATGTTCAATATTAAGAAGCGAATTGTAAATATTGATAATGCAAACTTCAAGAAACCGTCGCTGATAATTGCAAATCATCAGTCGCATATTGACCTGCTGCTATTACTTATGTTGCACCCTAAGATAATAGTAGTAACAAATAATTGGGTTTGGAATAATCCTATATATAGTTTGGTAATACGGTATCTTGATTTCTATCCGGCAAACAACGGATATGAAAATTTAATAGAACGTTTAAGAAGAAAGATCGATGAAGGTTATTCTGTTTTGGTCTTTCCCGAAGGAAGCCGTTCCGATGATATGAAAATAAAGCGTTTCCATAAAGGAGCTTTCCTAATTGCAGAGCAGTTGAATCTTGAAGTATTACCCATTGTCATACATGGAGTAGGTGATTGCATGACAAAAGGAGAAAATTTCCTGAAGAATGGTGCTATAACAATTAAGATATTCCCACGGATAAATAATAGTGATAGAAGCTTTGGTAATGATTATTCAGAACTTACAAAATCAGTGTTAAAATATGTAAGAAGCGAATATGATAAAATGATTGAGGAATACAATACGCCCAAATATTGCAGGAAATTTCTCATTAAAAATTATTTGTACAAAGGACCTATACTGGAATGGTATGCACGAATAAAAATAAAACTAGATGGGAATTATGAATTATTCAATTCATATATACCAACGGATGCTGAAGTTACTGACATTGGTTGCGGATATGGATTTCTGGCTTATATGCTTAACTTTGTATCTGAAAAAAGAAAGATTACGGGAATTGATCATGATTATAATAAAATAGAATTAGCAAAGAATTGTAATGCGAAAAATGATAATGTCAATTTTGTATGTGCTAATGCATTAACATATGAATATAAAAATTGTGATGTAATTATTTTAAGTGATATCCTTCATTATTTGACAGAAGATAAACAAGAGCAGCTTATTAAATCGAGTGTGGAACACTTAAATCCTGGTGGATTAATGATTATACGTGATGCAGATAGCGACCTAAAGAAAAGGCATTGGGGAACTAAATATACGGAGTTCTTTTCTACACGCAGTGGTTTTAATAAAATGGGAGAAAAGAAACTGACTTTCATGTCAGGGAAAAATATAAAAGAAATTATATCAGGATTTGGATTAGAAATGGAGATAATTGATAAGACTAGATTCACTTCGAATATAGTTTACATCATTAGAAATATAAAGTAATGGCAAAATACGATGTGTTGATAATTGGGAGCGGACTGGGCGGATTGCTTTGCGGAAACATTCTCAGCAGGGAAGGATACAATGTTTGTGTCGTTGAGAAGAACCAGCAAATAGGTGGATGCCTGCAAACATTTACGCGCGACAGATGTATTTTCAGTACGGGATTGAATTACACGGAAGGACTAGCCGAAGGACAAATCCTGAACAGGTATTTCAAATATTTTGGTTTGATGGATCAGCTTAAGCTGCGAAGAATGGACGAGAAAGGCTTTGAAGTTATTACATTTCATGGAAAGGAATATAAACACGCCCAGGGTGACGAAAACTTTATTGAAACACTTGTTAAAGATTTTCCCAACGAAAGAGGAGCTGTTACGGCTTATATAAGTAAATTGAAAAATATTTGCAGACAATTTCCTTTATACAACCTGGATACAAATCTTGCGAATGTCAATTATAACGATTTATTCAGTGAAAGTGCGTTTAGTTATATTCAGTCCATCACAAATAATAAAATATTACAAAATGTACTTGCCGGAAATAATTTATTATATGCCGGTGTTCCGGATAAAACACCACTTTATCTTCATTCGCTTATCACATATTCATTTATAAGCAGCGCATGGCGCCTAGTTGATGGCAGTCAACAGCTTGCAAAGATTCTAGAGAGATCAATAAAAAATAAAGGAGGAACTGTTTTAAGAAGAAGTGAGGTAAGGAATTTTGTTTCTGAAAATGAAGTTTTGAAATATGCAGAACTTACAAATAATGAAAGAATAGAAGCAACAAATTTCATCTCAAATATCCATCCGATTAATACTTTAAATATGATTGATGGAAAGTCGTTAAGCAAGGCTTTCCGTAAACGAGTAAGCTCACTTGAAAATACGATGCCTGTTTTTTCATTATATATAGTTTTCAAGGAGAATACATTCGAATACCAAAATTACAATCACTATTATTTCAATAATGATACTGTCTGGACTACTGCGTCGTATTCTGAGAAAAATTGGCCTGAAAGTTATTTGCTATATACACCGGCTACTTCAAAATCAGAAAAGTATGCTGATTGCCTTATTGCGATGACATATATGAAATATGATGAACTTAAAAAATGGGAAAATACCAGTGTTGAAAACAGGGGTGAAGAATATCTTGAGATGAAAGAACGTAAAGCGGACAAATTTTTAACTTTAATTGAGAAGAAGTTTCCAGACATACGATCGAAGATAAAAAAATATTATACATCGACACCCTTGACCTATCGTGATTATACAGGTACATTTGAAGGTTCGTCCTACGGAATACTTAAAGATTATAACGATCCATATAAAACACTGATAACGCCAAAAACAAAAATACCTAACTTGTTTTTCACCGGACAAAACCTGAATATTCATGGAATATTAGGTGTTACCATTGGTGCTGTTATGACATGTGGTGAGTTGGTTGGATTAGAATACCTGATCCAAAAAATAAAGAATAATTAAATTATATGTACGATATTGTAATTGTTGGTAGCGGGCTTGGTGGATTACTTTGCGGTTATATTTTGAGCAAGGAAGGTTATCGCGTATGTATTGTTGAAAAAAATAAGCAACTGGGTGGATGTCTTCAGACTTTTAAAAGGGATAATTGCATTTTTGATACAGGTATGCACTATGTGGGTTCGATGGATGAGGGACAAATGCTGTGGAGATTCTTCAAATATTTTGATCTTTTAGGAAAGGTAAAAATGAAGAGATTGGACGATGATGTTTTTGACCTGATATATATTGAAGGGGAAGAATATAAATATGCGCAAGGATATGATAATTTTATTGAAACCCTTTTACATTATTTTCCCAAAGAAAAAGAGTCTCTTGTTACATATATAAATAAATTTAAAGAGATACGCCAGTCCTTGGGTAATTTTTCTTCAGATGAGTATGATTTGTCGAATACACCAAGCATGAAATATTATTCAATTAACACTTTTGATTTTATTAAATCTATTACAAGCGATATAAAATTGCAGAACGTACTTGGGGCATCAAACTCATTTTATACAGGTAAAGCTGAAAGTTCACCCTTATATGCTCATGCCATTATTAATAATTCTTTCTTAGAAGGATCATGGCGGTTTGTTGATGGAGGCGGGCAGATTGCAGATATCCTTGCCAATTCTATTATTGCAAATGGCGGAGTGATCATAAAAAATGCTAAGGTGAAAAAGTTCGTTATGAATCCTTCAGATGAATTTGTTGAAAGTATAGAAATTGAAAAACAGGAACCTGTGTATGGAAAATATTTCATTTCCAATATGCACCCTGTTGAAACATTTAATAAAGTTGAATCAAAGTTGATAAGAAAAGTGTTTGTGAATCGTCTGAGATCAATTGAAAATTCTATCTCTGTATTTTCTCTATACATTGTTTTAAAGGAGGATTCTTTCAAATACATTAATTATAATTATTATCATTACAAGCATAGTCAAAGTTGGGGGCCTGATATATATGATTCGATTAAATGGCCGGGAGGATATATGTTTTATACACCTGCTTCTTCGAAATCCGAGGTATATGCCGATAGTATCTCCGTTATGACATATATGAAATATGATGAAGTGAAACAATGGGAGAACACTACTGTTGAAAAAAGAGGGGAAGAATATATTGAATTCAAAAGGAAAAAAGCTGAACAATTATTGGATGTAATAGAAGAAAAATTTCCTGCAATAAGAAGTTGTATTAAATCGTATTTTACATCAACTCCACTCACATATAGGGATTATACCGCTACTGTAAACGGATCAATGTATGGGATGATGAAAGATTGCAATAATTCCCTCAGAACTTTAATTACTCCCGGAACCAAAATTCCCAATTTGTTTTTGACAGGACAAAATATCAATTTGCACGGAGTACTGGGTGTTACTATGGGCGCTATGCTGACATGCGGAGGGTTTGTCGGTACCAGTTACCTGTTTAATAAAGTTAATAATGCGTAAACGCTGGAGAAAAATATTTAAGAGACTGATAATATCATTAGCAGTAGTCTTGCTGCTTATTATTGCTTTCCTGATATATTTTAATATTGCCGTCAGAATTACTCCTCCTGTTCCTGATAATACAGATATTCTAAAATATAAAAGAACAACACTGGGAAAGGACTTTTATGTGTGCAAAAATAATTGGCTAAGAAAGAACAAAGCGGGTTTATGGGAAATGTATGTTGAGGGGAAGCCATTCGAAATGGGCGTGATGAATGGCTTGCTTACAAAAGACCTGATATACTTGCAGGAAAAAGCTTTTGTGAATGAAATTAAGAAAATGATCCCTTCCGATAAATACCTTAAGTTTCTGAAATATTTTGTAGCATGGTTCAACAGGAATATTGATAATTATGTAGAAAAGGAATACCAGTTAGAAATTTTAGGAATTTCACAATCGGTTTCTGATGAATTTTCGGATGTGGGTCCTGCTTACCAGCGGATACTTAACTACCATGCAGCACACGACATTGGTCATGCATTGCAAAACCTGAATATGGTCGGATGCACTTCGTTTGCTGCATGGGGTGATGACTCTGAAGATAGTTCTTTAATTGTTGCACGTAATTTTGATTTCTATGTAGGCGATGATTTTTCTAAAAATAAAATAGTATGTTTCTGCAATCCTGATAAAGGGTATAAATTCATGTATGTTACATGGGGAGGGATGATTGGAGTCGTGTCGGGAATGAATGAAAAAGGTGTTACCGTTACTCTGAATGCCGCCCCATCGAAATGGCCTTTGGGATCGAAA
>JBEKEO010000044.1:0-29935 GCA_050013795.1 Bacteroidales bacterium | reverse complement strand
AGATATTCAAGTTGAACTGGACAAAGGTATTTTAGTGATTGAAACAAAAGGCATTGGCGGGACGTCAACTGATTCAGACTGTTCACAAATTTCAAAAATAAAGCATAGACGTTGTAAAGATAGAAATGCATTTGATGTTTGGGCACTTTATATAGTAAATCACCAAAGGTTTCTTCCTCCAATTAATAGGAAAAATCCACCATTCACAGAAAATCAAATTGCAGATGCTAAAAATGATGAGAGAGGACTCCTAACTACATGGCAACTATTTAGCCTTTACAATGAAATTCAATGTGGTTTGATTTCTAAAGAGGAAGCGAAGAATCAAATACTACAATATGGTCTAGTAGTTTTCAAGCCAAAGCTATTAACGAACATTGGAATTCCTAAGGAACTTTTTAAAGGTGGACAAGTTGCAGTTATTCAACTTACAAATACTAAAATCAAAATAGGCGACACAATAATTTTGGAAAAGGATAATCGCTTTACCAAAACAAAAGTTGTTTCGCTTCAGTTAATTGACAAAGACGTTAATGAAGTAATTAATGGTGAAGTGGGAATAAAACTTGACAGCAAAATAACAAAGGGATCTACACTATGGACAGTGTAAGGCATACAAATTAAATCGCCTCCTGTTTGGCGAAGTTTGCAAAACGTCAATATTCATATTTTGTTAAAAACATTGTGTAAGAATAATTCAGCAGGAAGTTGGCAGCAAGTAATATTGAACTTTAAACAAATGCCAAATTAATTTTGGCAAAATTTTTGTTATCCTTTATTATAATATTCCAAAATTTTGTAATATTGTTAGCCTGAAATTTTTACTAATAACCCACAAAAGAAATGAATATGAAGAAACGAATTTTGACATTTATTATCAGCAGCTTTACTGTGGCTGCTATTGCCCAGACCACCAGTACAACCACCACACCGAAACTTCCTATTGATTCGGTTACAAAAAAAATAACTTATACCGAAGTTGTACAACAAAAGGGGACTAAAGATACACTTTACAACAGGGCGATACATTGGTGCAATATATTTTTCAAGAACGCCCAGGATGTTACTAAAGTGCGCGACAAGGAAAGCGGAAAGGTGGAAGGGATATCCCGCTTTAAGGTTTATAATGCGCCTTTAAAAGATGGCACCAAAACAGATGGCGGAATAGTATCTTTTACATTTACTATCGAAAATAAAGATAATAAATACAGGTATACTATTACTAAGTTTAATATGAAAAGCATTTCATTACAACCACTTGAAAAATGGATGAACAAAAAAGATCCTGATTATTCTCCTCAATGGGATGATTACCTTGCACAGGTTGATAAATACATGCAGGATTTTACCAAAAGCCTTAAAAAAGGTATGATGGAAGCGAAGAAGGTGAATGACAATTGGTAATCCTGATAATACAGAATGAAAAAGCGTAACAGATTGTTACGCTTTTTTATTTGACAGTACTTTTGCTGTGGTATCTCTTTTTATTTGCAGTTTTTCTTTGTTAATGTTTTCTAACAGCACTATTCCCGGAGATTTTCCTTTCTCAAGAGAACCAAAATTCTTTTCTATTTGCAGGAATTCGGCTCCATTATAAGTTGCCCATTTTAAAAGTTCATGCAAAGGAACAAAAGGAACATTGGCATGTATGGTCTTCAATTCCTCAAGTATAGAAAGAGATTTATTAGAGGCCAGACTGTCGGTACCAATGGTTATGCGGCATTTCCTGTTGTAAAATAAAGCGAAATCAGGAAGTTTGCTTTCAATATAAAGATTGGCATTGGGGCAAAAACACCAGTAAAGTGATTTAAAATATTGTTCTGCAAAATCAATATCAATATCTGTTGTTACTGTATTATGAACTAATTGTAATGGCAAATCTTTAGGAATAAAATCAGCAACAGCAGCTAATGGTCGTTTTCCCGAGTTGGAGAAGTCTGATTTTTCAACACCAAACCTGAAATGCATATCGTTGATGTTTCCATCTTTTGAAAGAAAGAATTTGTTTTCCTCTTCGCTTTCCTGATGATGAATGCTAATGATGCATCTTTTGTCTTCGTCAAATTCTTTTATTTTCAGAAACAGAGCTTTTGATAAAGAATACAAGGCATGAGGAGTAATGGAAGCCGCGGAATTGTGTTCGTTCCGTTTTATTTCATCAAATAAGCTAACGGCTTTAGTAAACACTTTATCCGCTTTTTCCGGAGCAGATGCAAAGGATTCGATAAAAGAATGATAGAATATATTATTCTTATTCTTTGCAGAGAAAGTGCTATTGTTATTACAAATATCGCCTACAGCAACTATGCCATTATTTATCATTTCCTGCTCCGCATTCAATATTGCTTCAACTTTATCCTCTTCATTAATTCCCTTTCTGATGTTTTCCAACTGTATAATGAATTGGTCGAGCCCTGAATGCTCGTTTATCTTTCCTTTCAGGTATGATAATTCCAGATGGCAGTGAGTATTAACAAAGCCGGGACAAATAAATCCTTCATAATTTTCAACATCTTCAAAGGAATAATCTGCTTTTGCCGGATCAATGATATCTGTTACCATTCCATTATCATCAAGTATAATTATCCCGTTCTTTAAAGGATTGGAAGTAATTGGAAAGATGTGATCAGAAGAAATTTTGCGCACAGAGTATTCTTTTTTATAATAACAAAGTTAGAGGATATATCCCTTCTGCATTTCTGAGCCGGATATGATTTATGAACAATTGCCTTTTAATTACATAGGAAACTATTTGATTATTATTGAAATATATCCAAATTCATATCGTACTTCATTAAAAATATCGTACATTTGCACATATGTCATTTCGGGCATCCAATTATCATGCAGGAAACAATCAAAAAGGATATACGTTTACTTTCACAGGAAGAAATTAAGATTTTCTTTTCTTCACATGGAGATAAACCTTTTCGTGCTAAGCAGGTATGGGAATGGATATGGAAAAAATCAGCCCGTAACTTTGATGAAATGACGAATCTTTCTGTTGCTACACGTCGGTTCTTAAAAGAGAATTTTACTTTCTGTTCCATTCAGCCACACTCAATACAGGTGGGTAATGACAGAACCGTAAAGATGGCATTTCTGTTAACGGATAAAAGCAATGTTGAAGGTGTGCTTATACCTGCTGAAGACAGGATGACCGCTTGTGTTTCATCGCAGGTTGGATGTTCGCTTGGTTGTAAATTCTGTGCCACAGGTAAACAGGGTTTTGTCCGTAACCTTTCTTTTGATGAAATGTACGACCAGGTTGCCATAATTGGGAAACACGCACAGGAACGTTACGACCATCATCTTACCAATATTGTTTTTATGGGCATGGGCGAACCCTTGCTTAACTATGATAATCTTTTAAAAGCTATTGACAGGATATCGTCGCCTGACGGACTGAATATGTCTCCTTCGCGAATTACTGTTTCTACCGTTGGCCTTGCAAAAATGATAAAACGACTTGGCGATGATGAAGTAAAATTTAACCTTGCATTATCACTTCATGCAACCAACGATAAGAAAAGAAGTGAGATCATCCCTGTAAATGAACAGAATTCTTTAAAGATGCTTACAGAGGCGCTTAAGTATTATTATTCAAAAACCAAGAACCGTGTAACATTTGAATACCTGATAATAGACAGGTTTAACGATACCCTTGCTGATGCCAAAGAACTTGCTGAATTTTGCAAGAGTGTGCCATGCAAGGTGAATATCATTGAATATAACGAGGTGTTAAATACAGGCTTCAAAAAAGCTAAAGATATAAGCGTTAATGCCTTTGCAGGGTTTTTGGAAACCAGAAATCTTATTGTAAGCATCCGTAAAAGCAGGGGTGAAGACATAGCGGCAGCCTGCGGGCAGCTCGCCAATAACTTCAGTAAGAACTAATCTTTATTTTATTCAAACCTGTTATCCTGAAAACAAGATGCAGTTCTTCCATTTTAAAAAATTCAAATCATTTTTTTATACCATTTCAGTATGATGAATTCAAAATCATTTTCTGTATCAGGCAACATTGTAGATGTTGTAAATAAAAAGATATTCAAAGGAACTGTTACTGTTGAGAACGGGAAAATAAAATCGATCGTCGAAGGCAATACCAATGAAACGCATTACATCATGCCCGGCTTTATTGATGCGCATGTCCATATTGAAAGTTCGATGCTTGTGCCTTCTGAATTTGCAAGGCTTGCCGTAACTCATGGAACAGTGGCAACCGTTTCCGACCCTCACGAAATTGCAAATGTAATGGGAATAGAAGGCGTAAAATACATGATAGAGAATGGGAAAACTGTTCCTTTCAAGTTTTTCTTTGGTGCTCCCAGTTGCGTTCCCGCTACTTCTTTCGAAACATCAGGTGCTGTTCTTGGCGTAAGTGAAACTGAAGAACTTCTGAAAATGACAGACATTCATTACCTGGCTGAAATGATGAATTTTCCCGGGGTGCTTTATGATAACGAAGAAGTAATGGCCAAGATAGCTCTTGCAAAAAAGTATGGAAAGCCTGTTGATGGTCATGCTCCCGGACTAAAAGGCGATGACGCAAAGAAATATATTGTAGCAGGCATCAGCACCGACCATGAATGCTTTACTATTGAAGAAGCTATTGAGAAAATCAAGCTGGGAATGACAATACAAATTCGTGAAGGCAGCGCTGCTAAGAATTTTAATTCGCTGTATCCGCTGATTGATAAATATCCCGATAAGGTAATGCTCTGCACCGACGATCTTCACCCTGACGACCTTGTTAAAGACCACATCAGGAAACTGATAAAAATGGGCATTGACAAAGGATTGAATATATTTAATGTGTTGCGGGCAGCCACTTTCAATGTTGTAAATCATTATAAACTTTCTGTCGGGCTATTACAGAAAAATGACGCGGCAGATTTTATCGTTGTTGATAATCTTGATGCGTTGAATGTTCTTTCCACTTATATCAATGGCGAACTGGTGGCTGAAAAAGGCAAGGCATTATTTACAGCTAATAGATCAGGAATAATAAATAACTTCAATACGGAGTTTATTACTGCCGAAGAAATAGTAATGCGCTCGAACAATGAACGTACAAAAGTTATTGAGGTAATTGACGGCGAACTGATAACACGCATGTCGGAAAGGACTTTGCATGTTACCAATGGCGAACTTCAGCCCGATGTGGGTAACGATATTTTAAAAATTGTTGTGGTAAACCGTTATAAAAAAGAACGCCCGATAATTGGATTTGTAAGGAATTTCGGATTGAAACGAGGCGCTATTGCAAGCAGTATTGCACACGATAGCCATAACATAGTGGCAGTGGGCACTAACGATAAGGACATAGTTACTTCGGTGAATACCATTATTATAAACAAAGGCGGTATTTGTGCCTGCCTCAACAACGACATTGTTGATTTGAAGCTTGAAGTGGGCGGACTGATGTCGGTTAGGGATGACAACACCATTGCCGCCGAATATGAAAAGGTTCATAATCGTGCCATTGAGTTAGGTTCGGAATTAAAATCGCCTTTCATGACCATGGCATTTATGACACTGCTGGTGATTCCGGCAATTAAAATAGGCGATAAAGGCATTATGGATGTTAATAAATTTAAATATATCATTATGACAATTGACGATGTAAAGCACTCGATAAGGGACGTTCCCGATTTTCCAAAGCCCGGTATAATGTTTAAGGACATATCAACCGCTTTTAAGGATAAGGATGTGCTGAATTTTATGTGCGAAGAGATATATAATTTCTATCGCGATAAGAAGATAACAAAGGTGGTGGGTGTGGAATCGCGCGGTTTTATACTGGGAAGCGCCTTGGCTTATAAACTTAAAGCAGGATTTATCCCGCTTCGCAAGCCCGGTAAATTGCCAGCGCTCACTTATTCGCAGACTTACGAACTGGAGTATGGCACTGATACGCTTGAAATACACCAGGATGCTATTTCGCCAGATGATGTGGTGTTGATACACGATGATCTTTTGGCTACCGGCGGAACTGCCAAAGCAGCTTACGATTTGGTTAAGCGCTTTAATGTAAAGGATGTTTATATTAATTTTATTGTTGAGCTAACTTTCCTTAACGGCATGAAACGTTTTGAAAATCCCGATAAGGTGTTTGCGCTGGTGAAGTTTTAAAAAGCATTTATAAAAAAATCATTCCTAACGAAGATAATGATTTTATAATGATGTACAAGAAATGAAAACCCGTTTAAAATTCCTCGACAGGTACCTTACCCTTTGGATATTTCTTGCCATGTTCATAGGCGTTTTATCGGGATATTTATTCCCTGCCATTGCGGGTTTCTGGGATTCCCTCAAATCTTCTCCCGACAGCACAACAAACATTCCCATAGCTATAGGTTTAATTTTAATGATGTATCCGCCCCTGGCAAAAGTAAAATATGAAGAGTTGGGAAAAGTATTTCGTAATTATAAAGTCCTCACCATTTCATTAGTGCAGAACTGGATAATAGGGCCTGTGCTGATGTTCTTGCTGGCAATAATTTTCCTTCAGTTCAACATTGATTATATGTACGGGCTTATATTGATAGGCCTTGCAAGGTGCATAGCTATGGTCATCGTATGGAACGAATTGGCTAAAGGCGACACGGAATATTGCGCCGGACTTGTTGCTTTCAATTCAATTTTCCAGGTGCTGTTCTTTTCCGTTTATGCTTATGTTTTTATTGCCGTGCTTCCTGCATGGTTTGGCTTGCCAACTAATTCGATAGTTGAAAAGATCACCATTTCGCAAATTGCAAAAAGCGTATTTATCTATCTTGGGATACCTTTTATTGCAGGCTTTTTAACACGCACCATCCTGATAAAAGTTAAAGATAAAACATGGTATCACACGAAATTCATTCCACGGATAAGCCCCATTACATTAATAGCGTTGCTTTTCACTATCCTTGTTATGTTTTCCCTGAAAGGAGAATATATCGTTCATTTACCATTTGATGTAATTCGCATTGCCATTCCGCTGACGATATATTTTGTTATCATGTTCTTTGTATCCTTTATTATCAGCAGGAAAGCAAAAGCAACTTATGGGCAGTCGACAGCACTTTCATTCACTGCTGCCAGCAATAATTTCGAACTTGCCATTGCTGTGGCAATTGCTATATTTGGCATAAATTCAGGCGAAGCATTTGTTGGTGTAATAGGGCCACTGGTTGAAGTGCCCGTGTTGATAAGCTTGGTGAATGTGGCATTCTGGTTTAAGAAAAAGTATTTTGATAATTTAAATAAAGTACAATAATGAAAGAAAAATTCTGGTGCGCCTCATGCAAAAAGATATTTGAAGCAAAAGGCAAAAAGAGAGAATGGAACGACCCTATATACGGACCTTGTATGAAATTTATTGCAGTCTGCCCCACTTGTAAAACCGAATGTAGTGAATACCGCGATCCCAATGCCGTTACCAAAAAGGAAAGCATGCCGGCTATGTCATGTGGAGGCGGAGACTGCAGCCATTGTGAATATGCTAATTAATAAAAAGTTTAAAGCATACAATTAGCTGAACATGAAAAAAAAGATCTTAATTATTTGCAGTGGCAACACCTGCAGAAGTCAAATGGCTGAAGGGTTCTTAAAATCATTTGATAAAAACCTTGAAGTATTTTCTGCCGGAACAAAAGCCGAAAAGAAAGTCAATTCTTATGCCGTAAAAGTTATGACTGAAAAAGGAATTGATATTTCCAAACAATATCCGAAAGATGTGGATATATATTTAAAAGAAACTTTTGATTATGTAATTACTGTTTGTGATGGAGCAAAAGAAGTTTGTCCTGTATTTATTGGCAATGTAAAACACAGGATGCATATAGGTTTTGAAGACCCTGCCAATGCAAAAGGCACAGATGAAGAAAAATTAAGTGTTTATAGAAAAGTAAGAGACGAAATATATGAAGCATTTAAACACTTTTATACAAGTCTTTGAAAGATGCTCTTTACATAAAAATAAGGAACCAAACTATGAGAAAAACTATCCTTTTAATATCCTCATTGATTTTTCTCTTTTCATGTTCCGGTAAACATGAAGTGTTTGAAAAGTTTGAGAAATTCGATAATTATGACTGGACCATGAATAAAGTGGTTTCATTCGATGTAGTCATTGATGATACTTCTGCATCTTACGATGTTTACTTACCTGTAAGGCATACCGATAATTATCCTTATGACGGTCTCCTCATTAATCTTACTTACTCCACACCAAATGGAGAAGAGCATGCAAAAAATTTTAAGCTTAATTTCCGTGATAAAAGCGGCAAATTCATTGGTGATGGTTCGGGTGATATATGGGACGAAAACTCTGTCATCATGCAAAAAGTAAAATTTAATGCATTGGGAACATACAAATTTGACATCATAGATAATATGCCTACAACGCCAACACAGGGAATCATGGAGTTGGGATTAAGGATTGAGAAGATCAAATAAATTCTGACATAGCTTGACAAAAGAAAATTCTTACATAGATAATATTCTAAAATTCTTACCTGATAATCCGGGAGTTTATCAATATTACGATGATTCAGGAAAACTTATCTATGTAGGTAAAGCAAAGAATTTAAAGAAACGTGTCTCTTCTTATTTTCATAAAGAAAAGCATGAAAGCGGCAAAGTGAATGTATTGGTAAAAAAGATTGCAGACATACAATATATTGTTGTAAAATCTGAATTTGATGCATTGCTTCTGGAAAACAACCTTATCAAAGAATATCAGCCACGGTACAATATTTTAATGAAGGATGATAAGACCTATCCGTGGATATGTATTAAGAAAGAAAGATTTCCCAGAATATTTCCCACCCGCACAGTGATTAAAGATGGTTCTATTTATTTTGGCCCTTATGCGTCTGTGAAAATGATGAATACTCTTCTAGATCTAGTAAGGCATTTATATCCATTACGTAATTGCAACTTTAATCTTTCCGAAGAAAACATTAAAAGTAAAAAATTCAAAATATGCCTTGAGTATCATATAGGCAACTGCAAAGGACCATGTGAAGCTTTGCAAACAGAGGAAGATTACAATGCTACCATTACCAACATTCAGGATATTATTAAAGGAAATATTAATAGTGTTGAAAAACAATTAAAGTCTTTAATGAAAGATTATTCTGAAAGTCTCGAATATGAAAAAGCAAATATTGTAAAAGAGAAAATTGAATTGCTGGAGAAATATCAAAGCAAGTCAATGGTTGTAAATCCTGCTATTACCAATGTAGATGTATTTTCACTTATAGGTAATGAAAGTAATGCATACGTCAATTACCTGAAGATTATTAATGGCGCTATCATTCAGTCGCATTCAGTTGAAATAAAAAAGAAGCTGGATGAAACAGATGAAGAGATCATAGCGCTTTCAATAATTGAATTCCGTCAGCGATTTAATTCGGATTCAGGAGAAATCATTCTTCCTATTCAGCTTGAAACTGCAATTCCAGGTATAACTATTACAGTACCCCAGAAAAGAGATAAAAAACAATTACTCGATCTTTCTGAAAGGAATGCCCGTTATTATATGATGGATAAAAAGAAGCAAAAAGAATTAGTAGATCCTGAAAGACATTCAAAACGGATACTGGAAACTATGAAGAAAGATCTTCGGTTGCCCGAATTACCTGTTCATATTGAATGTTTCGATAACTCCAATATACAAGGAGCTTATCCTGTTTCAGCTCTTGTGGTTTTTAAAAATGCAAAACCAGATAAAAAAGAATACAGGCATTTCAATATAAAAACCGTGGAAGGCCCAAATGACTTTGCTTCTATGGAAGAAGTGATATTAAGAAGATATAAAAGATTGCTTGATGAAAACCAATCTTTACCTCAACTAATTATAGTGGACGGAGGAAAGGGGCAAGTAAGTTCAGCACTGAAAAGTCTTGAAAAGCTTGACCTGCGAGGTAAAATAAATTTAATCGGTATTGCTAAAAAACTGGAAGAGATCTATTATCCCGGAGATTCTCTTCCACTGTATCTTGATAAAAAATCAGAAACATTAAAGGTCATTCAACAGATGCGAGATGAAGCGCATCGTTTTGGAATTACCCATCACCGTGGAAAGAGAGAGAAATCCATTACAAAATCTCAGCTTATCAAAATTGAAGGAATTGGCGAAAAAACCATTCAAACTCTTCTTCGCAAATTTAAATCAGTGAATAATATTAAGAAGGCTTCATTGGAGGGAATTCAACTAATAGCAGGGAAATCGAAAGGAAAAGAGATATTTGAGTATTTTCAGAAACAGCAATCGAATATTAACAACTAATATTTGTTAAAGTTGCACATTTCTTTAACCTCTTTTCTTTTTTTCTGACGTTGTTCATCCGCTGCATAACCCAGGGTTATCAATAAACCTATTCTTTTCCTTGACGGGATATTTAGCAATTTTAGTACAGCTCTTTCGTTGAACCAACCAAGCATGCATGTTCCAAGGCCTTCTTCCGTAGCCTGAAGACAAAAGTGCTCGGCCGTAATACCAATATCTATCAAATAAAAATCCTTGTCTTTCACCCTGCCACCAAACTGCGAAAGCATGTTAGGTTTTTCCATTACAATAGCAATAATCACCGGAGCCTGTAATGAAAATTTGTTAAAAGGAGCTATGGTACTAAAAGTCTCTTTGGCAACATTTTCCTTCAGTTCGGGTTCGTCAATTAAAATATATTTCCATGGCTGGGCATTGCATGCAGAAGGAGCAAGACGGGCAGCTTCTATGCAGCGTTCAATCTTTTCTCTTTCTACAGGCTTGTCTGAATACTTTCTTACACTCTGTCTTAACTTAATCAGCTCTAGAAAATTCATTGTTTCTTTTTGGTATTATTCTTTATATTCTCAAGTATCTTAGAGTATTTATCATTTTGCTTCAATGAGGTCATCACAGAATCACTTTCAAGTCGGTCGGGTTCGGCAAAACCAAGTTCGGCGGCTTTTTCAAGATATGATATAGCTTCTTGTGGTTTCCCTTTCTTCATTGAAAGAACTGAGGAAATATATGCATGTTCCGGATTTTCGGGATCAACAAGTGCATAGATGGTATTAAATTTATCAGCTTGTTCAAATTGACCTGCTTTCAAAGCACCGCTTACATTCATATAGTCAGCAAGGCTCAGGTAATTTAATACTCTTTTGTACATGAACTTTTCTTCATTATCTGGAGTTGTGTTGATAATCTGATTGATCCTTGCAACCTGTGAATTCCACCAATCTGCTGTTTGGGTGGATATAGCATTTGAATAATATGATTGCAGTTCTGTTTCCTTTTTTGCAATATCGTTTAAGTGCTTTCGTATTTGAGTAATGACAGGTGATGATTCTTGCCTGGAAAGATCTGTTTTCATTTTAGATACATCTGTTAGTCCATCAAAATAATTAATGATCTTTTTACATAAAAGATAAGCATCATAGCTATTTCCTTTTCCTGAAAGTGAGTCATATCTCTTACTCCAACTGCCATAAGTGTTTTTCACTAAATCGTTATTAATAGGTTTTAGTTTATCTTTCATGGCATTCAGTTCAAGCCAAAGGAATGCATCGCTTACAACTGATTTTGGAGGCCATTCATGTTTCCCATCAAAAGTGTGCAGGTAATGCCTGAATCCTGATTTTTCGAGAGCGCTGTCAAGGGCAATCATTTCATTCAAATTCATGTCAATATTTCCTGCAACTCCGAAATAACTAAACTTTTGACTAGGTTGATCCTGTGAACCAAATCCTGCTCCGCATCCTATTACCGTATTAATGCCACCTTTAGTAATGGCAATAGTGCTTGCAACTCTTGAACCACCGGAAAATCCGGCAGTATAAATCCTGCTGTTGTCAATGGAAAAACGATAATGGGTATCACTGTATAGCGTATCATATATTGCAGAGGTTATTTCCCATGGTGTTCCGTTCTTAGAGTTATTTGATCCGACAATAATAACACCATACTTTTCTGCTTCATCTTTAAAAAGTTCAACAGGCAGCAATCCTTTTCCATGAGGGTCAAAAGCATAAACAATCGGCCACTTTTTATCTGTAGTATAATTAGAAGGAAGATAAAGAGAATAACTCTGTGATATATCCTTTCTGCATATTACATTTTGTATAACTTTACCTTTTTCGAAAACGATATCTTTATCATCCTTATGGTGTCTCTTGTTACAGGAACATGATTGTAGAGATATTACAGAAGTAAGTAGTAAAACTGATAAAACGAATATTATTTTTTTCATGATTAAAAAGTTAAGGGCGAGTTGTTATTTACATAAAGCCTTAACCGGTTCCAGTCCCTGATACGTACCTTCCTGTATAGCTTTTAGAACAGCACCTCCACCCGTGAAAATATAGTACTTTGGATTATCAAGAGCCACAATATATAATCCGGGTAATAACCGCTTTAGTTCCTGCATTGTGTCACCGCCTCCATATAGCTTCACAGCTTCTATATTTTTATCAATCATTTCATCAAGTGCGATAGTTCCTTCATTGAAGAAAGGAGTATAACCCATCACCGCATTGACAAAAATAGTTTTTGCATTATGAAAAACATCAAGCACAGATTTTTCAAGGAAAGATTCCTTTGCAACATCCAGAACGTAATTGAGTTTTGTTCCTCGTTTTATCTCCCGTATATCCAGTTTCCTGTTTTTCCCTTCAACTTTTCCTTCCATAATATCCGATTCGATTATGTAAGGAAGTTCTATCATTTTACCGGGATATTGTTTTGCAAATTCAACAAAGGCTTTTGCATGTTCCATATCTTCAGCTTCTATCCCTTTGATTTCGAAACCGTATTTGGCACAGAGATATGCATTGTAAATAACTCCTCCAAGAACAAGTTGGTCGGCAACTTTCAAGAGTGCATTAAGAGAATCTATTTTCGTGTCGAATTTTGCACCGGCAACCACCGCAACAAAAGGTCTTTCGGGTTTATATATCCTGTCGAGGTTCTGGAGCTCTTTCTGCATCAAAAATCCTGCATAGGATGGTAAGTATTTAGTAACATTAACGGTTGATGCATGCGCCTGCCACGAGCCGAAAGCATCATTCACAAATATATCAGCTAAACCTGCAAGCTGATAAGCAAAACGGTCACATTCTTCTCCTTTGGCTTCTTCGCCAGAGAACCAGCGGGTATTAGGAAGATAAATGCCATCAATCTTATCTTCTTTCAGATCCCTTATCATGTGGTTGATAGAGGTTTCAATTCCAATATATCCTTTTGATTCATATTGATGAAAATCAGGAACGCCAAGTGTTATATGCAATTTCGATTGAATGTAATCAACGATAGGCTGAACGGAAGAATCGAAGCTAATCTTAATATCACCGGTTTTCTTGTCTTTCGGTCGCCCTACATGTGTCATCAAAATAATTTTGCCGCCTTTGGCAATAATATAAAACAGTGTCCCAATAGTGGCATCTATCCTATATGGATCGTGGATAATTCCTTTCTTTACTACATTGTGATCAACTCTGACAAGCACGGTTTTTCCCCGGAGATCAGCATCCTGCAATAGTTTAAAGCTTAATTTTTTTTCCATATTACATTAATTTAAATTTATTTAATGTTTTTCTTGTTTCACTGATTCAGCAGGAAGTTTAAGCGAGGTGAACGCGCCAAATATCCATCCCTCTTTGTGTTTGAAACTTACTTTATACCAGTAATCAGTGGCGTCATTTATAGTTTCCTTTTTTCCCTGCTCTAAAATTGCACAGGTATCATTGGTCTTTAATTGTTTTATGCGAATGGCATTTAAATCTGGCGATACACGCAGGTTAACATTACTTCCCCTTATTATAAGAAACTTGTTTTGCTGTTTCGGGCTTGGTGGAGGAATAGCTTGCTTTACATGCTTTGTTGTGTCTATAGTGTCAGAAGTTGGTTTATTCTTTCCATTATCATGTGAGCCAGAACATGAATAAATGAATAACGATAATATAATAGCAATACTACCGTTTAATATTTGTTTTGTAAAATGCATGTTTTTTAATTTATACAAAAAAACAATTTCACTACTTATCTTTTGTATCCATGATCCCGGAATGATAATCTTTTATTGAAAACTCACCCGAGATACTATAATCTGCGTCATAAAGTTTTTTAAGTTCCTTTTTAATTGAGCCTTTAAAATTACATCGCATTGTCATTGAATTCCTGTCGAAATTTAATTCTTTAACAGTAAAAGCAAACTCAGAGAATGTCACGGATTCCGTTTTCTTAATATAACCCAGCTTATCGGTGTAATCTCTTTTCATGTAAAAATAGGCTTTATTTTCGGCCAGCGTATCCGATCCTTTATTATCAGAAGAAGATATTGTAAAGGGAAGAGTCGGTATTGTATAAATTACATCCGGTTCCTTTTTAACCCAGACTTTAAACTTAGGTCCGCTAGGCAAAAATATATTAAGGTTAATCTTTTTTACATCACTTTCTCTATAAAACCAGCTGAGGTTAAGTCCTGAGTTCTCCCCGTTCATAACAAAAGCTCCCTGCAAAGACATAGTGTACTCCTTGGGTTCGAATTTTGTATTTGTCGAAGACGCATTTTGAGGAACCTCTAACTTAAAAGTAAGAACATTGTCCTGAGCTTTTTTTGGTGCTGTGTTGCAAGAAAACTGGAGGAGTGAAAAGCCAATAATAACCCAAATATATTTTAAAGCTGAAATTGATTTCATCAGAGCCTGGCTTTTATTTTTTTCGATTGTTCTTCAAATCCAGGCTTATCCAGTAATGCAAACATATTGTTTTTATATGCTTCCACACCCGGCTGATCGAAAGGGTTTACACCAAGCAAATACCCACTAAGCCCGCAGGCAAATTCAAAGAAATAGATAAGCTCACCAATACATTCCTCATTCAGGTGAGAGATAGTAATTTTAATGTTTGGAACATTCCCATCTACATGCGCAATCATAGTTCCAAGTTCTGCCATATTATTTACATCCTGCATGTTTTTTCCTGCAAGGAAATTAAGCCCGTCGAGGTTTTCTTTATCAGTTGGAATGGTTAATTGTTTGTTGGACTTTTCAATAGAGATAACCGTTTCAAAAATATTACGCAAACCTTCCTGAATGTATTGTCCCATAGAATGCAGATCGGCAGTGAAATTTACTCCGGCAGGAAATATTCCTTTATTCTCTTTCCCTTCACTTTCACCATAAAGCTGTTTCCACCATTCTGTGAAATATTGAAGGTAAGGCTGATAATTAGCAAGTATCTCTAATTGTTTCCCTTTTTTATATAATACATTACGGACAGCGGCATAAATAGCTGCAGGATTTTTATCCAGATCGGATGACCTGCAAATTTCTTTTTCAGCCGAGGCTGAACCTGCTATAAGTTTACTTATGTCAATACCTGCAACAGCAATTGGCAGAAGTCCAACAGGCGTTAATACAGAATACCTGCCGCCAACATCATCTGGAATGTCATAAGTAGTGTAGCCTTCCTTTGTTGCCAGTTTTTTCAGTGCTCCTTTTGCTTTGTCAGTAATAGCAAAAATTCGCTGACTTGCTTTTTCCTTTCCATACTTCTTTTCAAGATGATTCTTCAGCAAACGGAATGCTATAGCCGGTTCTGTAGTAGTTCCTGATTTAGAAATAACAATAACAGCATAATCTTTTTCATCAAGCAATTCCAATAGTTCTGCATGATAATCCTCGCTGATATTATTTCCTGCGTATATGATATTCGCATGCTTCTTGTCTTTTTTAAAAGCATTGAAAGGATTTGACAATGCATCTATCACCGCTCTTGCACCAAGATAAGAACCGCCAATGCCAATAACAATAACAGTATCGGCAATATCATTTATCAATTGAGCATCGGCTTTAATCTTGATTATTAATTGCTGGTCAACAGATGTGGGCAAATGAACCCATCCCAGAAAATCATTGCCCTTGCCTGTCTTTTCAAGCAATGCACTATGGCATTTACTAACCTCCGTCTGCAATGAGTATATTTCTTCTTTAGAAATAAAACCAAACGTTTTACTAATATCAATGCTGATGTTTTTCATAAATAGAATATATTATATCCTTTGTGATGCTCCTACAAAGGTAATATGAATAGCGAAATTGTAAGGCAAAAACTATTTCTTCATTAGTTTTTCTATCTCTTCCACTTCAATTGGAATACCGGCCATTAAATCAATATTGCCATTCTCGGTTGTGAGAATATCGTTCTCTATCCTTATTCCGATGCCTTCTTCCTGTATATAAATACCAGGCTCGCAGGAAAAAAGCATCCCGGGTTTAATGATGTCCTGCCGGGTGCCAACATCATGCACATCAAGTCCGATGAAATGAGAAGTGCCATGCATGTAATACTTGAAATACATTGGTTTTGCAAGGTCCTGTTTCTTCACATCTTCTGCCGTAAAAAGACCTAATCCAATAAGTTCCTTTTCCATTATCTTGCATACTTCAGCATGATATTTATCAATGGTAGTTCCGGGAACAAGGTGTTTAATAGCAGCTTTCATCACGCGCAGACAGGCATTGTAAACTTCTTTCTGGCGTGGAGTAAATTTCCCGTTCACTGGAATAGTGCGACTAAGGTCGGCAGCATAGTTGGCATATTCGGCGCCAAAGTCAAGAAGCATGAGATCGCCGTACTTGCATTCTTTGTTGTTCTCAATATAATGAAGTACACAGGCGCCTTTGCCTGAAGCAACAATAGGATAATAGGCATGACCATTAGCACGGTTGCGGATAAATTCGTGAGTGATTTCTGCTTCCACTTCATACTCCATTACACCCGGTTTAGTAAAGCTAAGTATTCTTCTGAATGCTTTATCCGTGATGCTGATAGCTTCCTTTGTCAAATCAATTTCTATATCCGATTTCACCATACGAAGTTTGCACACAATCGGGTTAGCACGTTCATATTTATGCGCCGGGAATTTCTTTGTCAGATCCTCGTTAAAGCGAATATCGCGGTAAGGAACAGGATTTGAATATTTCGGGTTTTCATTGGCATTCAGGTAAACATATTCGCAGGCAGCCATTACTTCTTTAATTGCTCCATCCAAGGTATCAAGCCAGAAAACATTCTTGATTCCCGAAACTGCTATTGCTTCTTCCTTTGAATACTTTTTCCCATACCATATTGCAATATGCTCATTGGTTTCTTCAAGGAATAATGCTTCTCGGTATTTTTCAAGAGGGCAATCGGGGAATATGAATAACACGCTTTTTGCCTGGTCAATGCCAGTTAGATAGAAGAAGTCGGAGTTCTGCCTGAAAGGAAAATCCTGGTCGCCATTGCGAGGCATGTCGTCATTAGAGTTAAATATTGCCAATGAATTTGGCTTCATTTCTTTGGTAAAACGGCTTCTGTTTTGCACAAACAGTTGCGGATTGATAGGTTGGTATTTCATATTATTAATTTGTTGGTTATTTAGTTATTAACTGATGTTACGCACAATTGTATTTTTCCGTGCTTTAGATTCCTCATTCCACTGCGTTCCATTCGGAATGACACTGTTTGTGGGTGAGGCAGGGGCAGGAGCGGGGCGGCATAGCCGCCCCGCTCCTGCCCCTCTTTAATAAATGCAATTGGCATTCCGAACGGAGTGAGGAATCTCACTTTTATTGTTAGTGCGTAACATTAATTATTAATTTTTATGCCCTGCAATTTACGAAAAACAATCTCAACTGATTAATTATTTTTCTTTTTTAAGTTCTTGCAGCGCTGCGGCTTTTATGCCCGATGCTTTTTCATCATTTGGATTCAGTTCCAGCAGAAAGTCACAATCCGCAATTGCAGCCTTGAAATCCTTTAATGAAAACCTGGCAATGGCCCTGTTATAATAGGCATCCGGATGGTTTGGGAAAACAGCGATAGCTTTAGTAAAATCTTCTTCAGCTCCTGTGTTATCACCCATGTTTGCTTTTGCTATACCCCTGTTGTTATAGGCATCGGCATAATCCGGATTAAGAATAATTGCCTTATTATAATCCCCGAGAGCACCTTGTTTATCTTCCAGATATGATTTTGCAGTACCCCTGTTGTTGTATGCTTCGGAGTAGTTCTGATTAAGTGCAATTGCCTTATTAAAATCATCAAGAGCCCCCTGAAAATCACTTTTGTTGATTTTTAAAATGCCCCTGTTGCAGTATGCCATGCCCGAATTAGAGTTGTGAGAAATTGCCGAATTGTAAAAGGTCATCGGATCGGAATAAGACTGTGACTTGATAAAGGTGAAAGAACACAGATATATAAAAACAACAACCGGCAACCACGATATTTTAATATCGCCCTTAACCAACCATTTCTTGGGAAGAATAAATAGAACAAAAATCAATATCCCTATCAGCGGGATAAACAGCAAAGACAAAACAAAAGTTCTTTCTTTAACCTTTGCTTGTTCTTGAAAAATACAATAACGATTAGTACTATGATCACTATTCCTGCCAGCGTTTTAAAAACAGAAAAACCCGGATTTGGTTCGTTAAAAAAGGGCAAGAAGAACTTCGCTAGTGATTCGGGTATTACCCTCAAACTTGCAAGAAATGCAGTCAATCCGAATACAGCATCGTGGTCTGAGAAATCGCCAATGGCTTTAGTACGCATCCAGAACCAGATTATTCCTGAAACGCCATAAAGCAAAGCATTATACAGATATTTCTTTTCAAAGCGCTTCCCTTTGTGAATGGTAAATAAATATATAATGAACAGGAAAGGAAGAAATGCTGCTGTTTCTTTACAAAACAGAGCTATTGTAAATGCCGCCCAGTTCAGGAACATGTATTTCAGCTTTCCTTTTTGAAGAAAGTCAATGAAAAAGATAAACGCCAATAATGAAAAAAGTGTAAGCTGCATATCTCCTCTTGCCGGTATCCATGCTATGGCAGATACGAACAGCGGGTGAACGGAATAGATGAGCGCTCCCGTTAACGCTAATTTGGGCGGAATTGATAAGCGCCTGAGCAAAATAAAAAGCGAAGTTGCAATTAAACCCAACAACAATACATTCGACAGGTGGAACATCCACGTACTCTTCGCTCCCGACAACTGTATATCTATCATATACGATACCGTTTGCATGGGGCGATAGAAGGCGCTTGTGTTTATCAGGAATGCATGAAACGCATTGCTGAAATGCTTCAGGAAATTGATATTCTCTGCTATAATTCCATTATCATCAAAATAAGTGAACCCATAATTAACCGTTTGCAGGTAAAGCAGCACAGGGAAACAAAAAGCAATAATAAGGTAAACGCTAAAACTATTTTCCTTTTTCGGATTGATTAAAGCGCTTTTTTTTATTGCATTTTTATTTTGAGCGGGTTTCATTTGTACATCTCAAATTGACAATCTGCTTGCTTACTCTTTCACAAACTTTCCAACTTTATAAACCTTATCACTTTTAACTTGTACTATATAAACACCACTTGGAAATGAAGAAACATTTATGTTTGTTTTGATAGCATTCGTAGGGATGACTTTTATTAGTTGTCCTTGTATGTTGGTTATTTCTATTACTGCTTTCTGAGGGCTTTCTATTATTAGAGTATTTGAAGTAGGGTTGGGATAAACTACAATACTATTGTTTTCGTTAATTTCTTTTATACCTGCTCCTTGTATTGCAAGTTTAAAAACTACACCATCAGCATTAGCGCCACCAATCTTTGTCATTCCGTATAAAAAAGTTCCATCAGAAATAAGAGAACCAGCAGGGCTATTTCCATTTGTATTATTAAAGTCTAATAGTTTTACATAATTACTACCATCGGGCTTTATTTTAAATATAGCACCGACATTATGAATGCCACCTCGCTCTGTCATTCCATATAGAAAGGCGCTATCGGCAATAAGTGAGCCAAAAAAAGGATAACTTCCGTTTGTATCATTAAAGTCTAATAGTTCTACATAATTGCTGCCATCGGGCTTTATTTTAAATATAGTCCCATTATCATTTGCGTCGCTTCCAGCTGATGTCATTCCATACAGAAAAGTTCCATCAGAAATAAGTGAACCATAAGGCGTACCTCCATTTGTAAAAGAAAAGTATATTAATCTTACATAATTACTACCATCGGGCTTTATTTTAAAGGCAGTGCCAAAACCAACACCCATACCTGTAGTATCACCATTCGATGTCATCCCATACAGAAAAGTTCCATCATAAATAAGTGAACCATAAGGACGCATTCCGTTTGTATCATTAAAATCTAATAGTTTTACATAACTGCTGCCATCGGGCATAATTTTAAAAATAGTGCCATCATCGTATGCACCTCCTATCCCCGTCATTCCATAAAGAAAAGTACCATCATAAATAAGAGAACCAGTCGCACCATTTCCATTTGTGCCATTAAAATCTAATAGTTTTACATAATTGCTGCCATCAGGTTTTATTTTAAATATAGTTCCGGCACCATGTATACCACCTTCCCCTGTCATTCCATACAAAAAATTGCTGTCAGAAATAAGAGAGCCGGCAGGACTTTTCCCATTTGTAGCGCCAGCAAAATCTAATAATTTTGCATAGTTGCTACCATCAGGCTTTATTTTAAATATAGTTCCATCATTATATGTGCCCCCTAGACTTGTCATTCCATATAAATAGGTTCCATCATAAATAAGCGAGCCATAAGGATTACTGCCATTTGCAGAATCAAAATTCAATAGTATGGTGTATTGGGCATTTGCTTTCAATCCAATAATGGCAAGTATTATTACAATGTATATTTTTTTCATACCCACACCTAATTATATCCTCACAAAATTATCAAATTTCATCAAGAAACGCAGTTATTTTGTTTCACAAAATCATCCTTTCACAACTAAGCGCTAACATTTCATTACGCAAATAAAACTTTTCATTTCAGGAGCAAAAGCTTTCATCACGTAAAGCGAATATTTCATCATGTAATCATTCCTTATTGCCGCATAACCTTAACTTTTCATTGCGAAACCTTAAATTTTCGTCTTCACAGTCATGACTTTCGTGATGGTAGTCAAGACTGTCATGATAAAAGTTAAGACTTTCACAATAATAGTCATGCCTTTCACGATGATAGTCAAGACTATAAGAGTATTAGTCAAGACTTTCACAATAATAGTCATGACTTACATGATGATAGTCATGTCTGTCGTGATAATAGTCATGACTCTCGCAACGAAAGTCTTGACTATTGGCACAATATTTGTTGGTTTTGCAGTATAAACTTAAAAACTCAAACCTATGCCCGACCGTTCCATAATACCACGCGACATTGACAAGTTCAATTCGTATATTACCCGTACAAACGATTACCTTATACTTGGTTCGCCAACCAATGCCGAGAGGTTTGGCTGGACTGCACAGAATTTAAGCGACTGGCAAGCTTTCAGAACAGAATGGGAGCCGCTGTTTTTTAAGTATTCCGACAGGAAAGATACCTATACCACCGCAATTAAAAACAGCATGGAAGCTATTATTGCCAATGCCATTATATACGACAGGGAAAACAAGCTGATACTTAAAATTAAAGCTACCGTGGGTTTAACTGTTACTGATTGCTACACGTTCAGCATTCCGATAAGCTATTCCATGCCGCGATTAAGCACACCACAGGGAGAAAAAAGCGCCGATACCCATAAAACAACAATGACCGAAGAAAGGGTTTTCCCCCAATTAAAGCCTGTAGGTGGCGGTATGATCAAGATAGATTGCTTCCAGTTCGTAAAGGGCAGCGGTCGCGCCCATAAGCCCGAAGGTTATGATCTATTGGAATATAAAGTGGCTGTGTTCTATTCAGGGACATCCGATATTCCCACGCAGTTCACCGATACACGGCTCACATTAGGTTACTCATCGAAAGCCAGTTTTATGCTTAATACGAATGTGTTTACATCCAATTTGCCTGCTACCGAGCTAGGCGAAGCAGTTCCGCTAAAAATGGCGGTATTCTTTTTCCGCTGGGCCAAAAGCAAACATCCCGACTTGGATGGTCCGTGGAGCGGGCCGTTTAATACGCCGTTATTGTAAAGTAATATTTCTCCATTTTCTGACTCACCCCCTACCCGATAAATCGGGACAGGCTCTCTCTGCAAGCAAAGAGGGGTTCTTTTAAGTCCCTTCTCTATCCGTAGAGAAGGGATTTAGGGATGAGTCTTAGAAATAAACTTTTGTTTTTATTCTTTAATAAACTTCTTTACAGTAATGCCTTTTTCCGTTTTAATTTCCACGAAATACATTCCTGTATGCAAATAAGAAACATCAACTTTGGTATTTCCAGCTTCTGCTGCAAAGCTTTTAATTAACTGCCCTTGGATATTTAAGATTTCGATAGTGGAGTTTTGAGAGGTTTCAATAGTGAGGTTATCTGTAGCAGGATTAGGATAAATAGTAACACTTTGGTTTGATTCAATCACATCATTTATTCCGGTTACCGTGTGAAAATAATAGTACACACTGTCACCATAAATAATTTTAGTGCCAGTATTATTCCATTGTTTTGTTGAACTGCTTAGCATAAAATTATCAGTGTTGTAAGCATAGGCATTTTGTTTATCATAAATCCATGAACTGGTATAAATATGGTCCACTTCATTTATCTTATTATTATGGTTGTCGTAGGCAATAGAGTCTATTAAGTAATTGCTCCACCCGGAACCATTCCAATTCTGCTCCAGTACATTTGTCATATTATTGGATGCATCATATTCATAAGAGTCAAACGTAGAACACTCCCATCCTGTGCCTGCCCAACTCTGAAATAATACGCTTGTCAGATTATTATTGGCATTATATTTATAAGTATAATCCCCATTATCAACCCATGCAGAGCCATTCCAGCTTTGGTCTAATTCATTTGCCATATTATTATTGGCATCGTAGGTAATGGTGTCTTTCCACGAATTTGTCCAGGCAGTGCCGGTCCAACTTTGCTCTGATACACTTGTCATATTATTGGAGGAATTAAAGGCATAAGTGTATTGCGTGGAATTATCCCAGGAAGAACCATTCCAGCTTTGAATCAAATCACCGGTTTTGTTATTGTAAGTATCGTAGGAATAAGTATTTAGTGATGAATTCACCAATGCCGAGCCGCTCCAGTCTTGATATAAAGCGCTTGTAAGTTTGTTATTGGAATTGTAAGTATAAATGTATTGCCAGGAATTTGTCAAAGAAGTACTGTTCCAGCTTTTGTATAATGCGCTTGTCTGATTATTATTGGTATCGTATGTGCAGGAGAGTTGCGAAGAGTTTATCCAATTAGTACTGGTCCAAGTTTGATATAATATATTTGTCTGTTTATTACCTGAATTGTATGTAATATTTATGGCTTTCTGATCAGGATTGGAGTACCACACATTATTAAGAGTATCCCATTGCCAGTAATAGATGCTGTCGTATATAGCTATTAAACCTTTTGGAGAATCACCTGAAAAATTTGTAGTCGGGATAATAAATGGTTTTTGTTTATCAAAAGGTGAAGAAGGCTCCTGCTTGCCATTTGTTTCTGAAAAAGTTTGTGTGTTTTTGTGAATTGATTTAACAGCACAATTACTTTGTGAATTTCCATTTAAAGTTAAAAGTCCAAAGCATAAAGTTGTAATGCAAACCACTTTAATAAGTGATAGTTTCTTCATTTCAATATTCATTATAATTTCCATTGATCATTAATTCGTTTTTCTAATCCTTTTCAGCTTATTAATCATAAGATATACAAAACTACATTATTTTTATTCATCTGAAAAAATAAATGTGATTATTAACAAGATTAATCTGTTGCTCTTAATTATTTTATGTTTGTAAATTAAAAAAGATAATATTAACTCAATTTTAACGTTTATCCTATAATACATGTTGTATTTTTGTAGTCAATTTAATTTATGATGAGAAAAATAATACGCCTGGCTTTACTGATACTATTCGGTTGTGTTTTTATACATGGTAATTGTGTTGAAGGAACGGCGTTAAACCTGCCTGCAGGCGAGGGAGGCAATTTCACCATTAGCGGTTATGTGAAAGCAGCCAATAACGGCGAAGCCATGATAGGGGCTACTGTTTCAATCAAAGAACTTGCTACAACAGGCTCTGTAACCAATGCATATGGCTTTTATTCCATCACCATTCCTGAAGGAAGCTATACTGTTACTGCCCAATTCATCGGGTATGAATCGAAAATCATTACTATCGACCTAAAACAAAACACCAGGCTGGATTTTAATCTTGAAGAAACAGCAAAAAATCTGAAAGAAGTCTTAATAACCGGCGAGAAGAGGGATGACAACCTGACCACCATACAGATGGGTACTAATAAAATGAGCATTGATGAAATCAACAGTATTCCTGTGCTGATGGGAGAAAGGGATGTTTTAAAATCTATACAGCTACTGCCGGGGATAAAATCATCGGGCGATGGCAATACGGGCTTTTATGTTCGCGGAGGCGGTGCTGACGAGAACCTGATATTGCTTGATGAAGCTACTGTTTACAACCCTTCGCATTTGCTGGGGTTTTTCTCCGTTTTCAATTCCGATGCTATTAAAGATGTTACGGTGTATAAAGGCGAACAGCCTGCCGAATACGGAGGAAGGCTCTCCTCTGTGCTTGATGTAAAGATGAACGATGGCGACGATCAGAAGTATCATATTAACGGGGGAATAGGTTTGATCTCGTCACGACTGAGCATAGATGGCCCTATTGTAAAGCATAAAGGTTCCTTCTCTATTTCTGCGCGCCGTACTTATGCCGATCTTTTTCTAAAGCTTTCAAGAGACACTAACCTTCGAAAAGCAAGATTATATTTTTATGACCTGAATGCTAAAGCCAATTGGGAACTTGATCCGAACAACAAAATATTCCTTTCGGGTTATTTTGGCAGGGATGTTTTAGGATTGGGCAACACTTTTGGCATCAACTGGGGCAATGCAACTGGTACCTTAAGATGGAACCACCTTTTCAATGAAAAATTGTTTTCCAACACTTCGCTTATCTTCAGTAATTTTTCCTATAAGATTAACCTCAACTTCAGCGGCATGCAGGGAAACATCATTTCAAGGATACAGGATTATAACATCAAAGAAGATTTTCAATATTATGCCAGTACAAAAAATGAGATCAAGTTCGGCTTCAATTCTATTTACCATTTAATTATTCCCGGCGACATAACTATTGCAAGCAACACTCCTATCGGGAAACTTGGCCTTCCCAACAAATACGCCTGGGAGAATGCCGTTTATATTTCCGATGAATATAAGCCTTTGGATAAGCTAAACTTCGATTTTGGGGTGCGTCTCAGCTCTTTCAGCATTTTAGGACCGGGTAGTTTTGTTACCTATGCCCCGGGCAGTGTAAATGGTACGTCCGATGTTGAAACAGATTCTGTATCTTACGGTAAAAACACCTTTGTAAAAACCTATTACAGCATTGAGCCACGCTTTGCAGTGAATTACAAACTAAATAAAGAAAGCTCCATAAAAGCATCTTACGGAAGAAACACACAGAATCTGCACCTATTGTCAAATGCCACTACAAGCAGTCCTACTGACCTATGGATACCAAGCAGTTTGAATGTAAAACCCGAAATCAGCGACCAGGTCTCGCTGGGTTATTTCAGGAATTTTAAAGATAATACGTATGAGTTTTCAACAGAAGTGTATTATAAAACACTTCAGCACCAGATTGATTATATTAATGGAGCGGAGATGAATTTCAACCAAAGCATAGAATCGCAATTGCTTTATGGTAAAGGAAGGGCTTATGGAATTGAATTCTACCTGAAGAAGAAATATGGGCGTTTTACCGGTTGGATTGGATATACTTTTTCGCGTTCCGAACGGCAGTTCAACCTGATCAACAACGATTCCTGGTATCCAGCTAAGCAGGATGAAACTCACGATATTTCAATAGTTGGAATTTATCAACTCTCAAAAAAATGGACAGTTTCTTTTGATTGGGTCTATAATACTGGGAATGCTGTTACATTCCCTAGCGGGAAATACGAGGTAGACAACCAGGTTGTTTTTTATTATACGCAGCGGAACGGTTATCGCATGCCTGCCTATCACAGGCTTGATTTGGGAGCAACATGGATAAGGAAGAAAACAGCTAAGTATGAATCAAGCTGGACTTTCTCTGTTTACAATGCGTATGACCACTGGAATGCATATTCCATAGATTTCCAGCCTGACCCTAATAACCCTAATTTAACACAGGCAGTTCAGACCACATTATTCGGGATAGTGCCTGCAGTAACATATAACTTTAAATTTTAAAAATATGAGACTCATATTTTCACTAAAATATTTTCCAATTATTACACTTGTCCTAGTGCTTGTGTTGCTTGTTTTGTCCTCGTGCCAAAAAGTAATCACCATTGATCTTAATTCGGCAGCTCCCCAAACCGTTATCGAAGGAAATATATCAGACCAGCCGGGACCATGTGTCGTTAAGCTAACGCAAACCGTTAATTACAGCCAGACAAATAATTTTCCACCTATAACAGGAGCCGTGGTAACTATAAGCGATAATGTTGGTAATACAGCTACTCTTACCGAATCTCCTGCCGGAACATATACTACATCGGCAATACAAGGCGTCCCGGGAAGAACATATAACCTGACTATTACAGCAAACGGAAATAACTACACCTCTTCTTCAACTATGCCATACCCTGTAAATATTGACACCATAGTATTTGCAAAAAACAGATTTGGCGGCGACAGCAAAAGATTGGCAGCAAAGTTTCTGGATCCCGCAGGCATTGCAAATTATTACGCACTCTTTGTGAAGCTCAATAATGCTATACAACCCGATTTTTCTTCTGCCGATGACAACCTGCGCGATGGCGATACCATAAGCATGAGGGTTCCTTTTAGCGATACCTTTATTCCTGCATCCGGTGATTCAATTACTGTCATTCTGGAAAGTATTGATAAAAATGTGCGTGAATACGACCGGCTTCTTCTCCAATTGAATAATTCGGGTGGATTTGAATCAGCCCCGCCGGCAAACCCTGTTAGCAATATTTCCAATAATGCACTGGGATATTTCAATGCTCATTCCGACAGGAAGAAGATATTTGTGGTACCCTGATAATTTCCTTTACGCTTCTTGATATGATTTAACAGACCTTTTTATTAAAGGGGTTGAATGATATTTGTTATTAGAATTTTCATAACGAATATAAGGTAAAGTAGTACCTTTGTAATGAATTAATATCTGATAGAAATGCAAAGTATTTATTCTAAGATAGAAGAACTTAAAAGCGAACAACAACCCGCAGCTTTGTGCATTGTTATTGACACCAAAGGTTCTACCCCGCGCAAGCATGGTGCTAAAATGATTGTATTTCCCGATGGGAGTATTTTTGGTACAATTGGCGGTGGAAGTGTTGAAAAGGAAGTGGCTGAAAAAGCGGTAATACTTATTAAAACAGGCAAGCCCGAAAAATGTACTTTCAGTCTTGAAAAAGACCTTGGCATGCATTGTGGCGGATATATGGAGGTGTATATCGAACCAATAATTCCATTAAAGAAGCTTTATATCTTCGGTGCAGGGCATATAGGCAGGGCGGTGGCAAAGTTTGCAGCAGAGCTTAATTTTGCCATTACAGTGTTTGATGCACGTGAAGGGATATTTAATGATAAAGAGTTTTCGTCATACACCTGTATCAATGAAGATTACTTTAAAGCTATTGATAATGCCGTTTTTGATGATAATACTTTTTGCGTGATAGTAACTCCTAAGCATTCATTCGATGAGGAAATACTTGCCAAGATTGGAAAGAAGCCAAGCGCATATATTGGGATGATTGGGAGCAAGAATAAAGTGGAATTGCTTAAAAAGAGATTTGTTGAAGAAAAGATACTTTCAAAAACAGAGTTAGATAAAATTGATATGCCTATTGGCATCAAGTTCGCTGTAGAAACACCACAGGAAATAGCTGTAAGCATTATTGCCAAACTGATAGATGTAAGAAATACTGGCAGCCAGAAAGATTAGAAAATAATAGATATGAAGAATGTTATAAAATTTGTTCTTGACGACAAAATTGTTGAGGTTGATTTTGCAAAACATCCTGAACTTAAACCTACCACAACTGTTTTAAATTATCTTCGTTCTTATCCTACTCATAAAGGTGTGAAGGAAGGATGTGCAGAAGGCGATTGTGGCGCATGTACTGTAGTTTTGGCAGAACTATGTGATGGCAAGCTCAAATATAAAACGGTCGATTCCTGCCTTGTTTTTCTTCCCATGATCCATGGAAAGCAACTGATCACAATTGAAAATCTTGCAGTAAGAAAAGATAAAGAAACAATCCTTCATCCTGTTCAGCAAATGATGGTTGAAACTAATGGAAGCCAGTGCGGATATTGTACTCCCTGCATTGTAATGTCTCTTTTCGGTTTGTTTAAGAACCACAATAATCCTTCCAGGGAAACTATTGAAGATGCTCTGACAGGGAATTTATGCAGGTGTACCGGCTATCAGTCAATTATTGAAGCAGCCGAAAAAGCATGCAGTAACAATGGATTTGATCATTTTACAGAAAAGGAAAATCAAATTATTACTTTACTTAATAAGATTGCTGAAAATAAAGAAACATTATTAAAGAATAAAAAGCAGAAATATTTTAAGCCATTTACTCTGGCAGAAGCATTACGATTAAGAAAAGAGAATCCTGGTGCGCTTATTATCAATGGGGCAACAGATGTGGCTCTGAGGCAAACAAAGAAGAAGGAATTGCTGAGTGGAATTATTGACCTTTCTTCGGTTGAACAATTGAAATCATATTCTGAAGATACTCAATGCTGTTATTTCGGTGGAGGCATGACAATGGAGCAGGTAAGAAAAATTGCTGCAAATAAGTTCCCCCCCTTATATAATATTCTTAGTGTTTTTGGTTCTCTTCAAATCAGGAATGTTGCAACTATAGGGGGTAATATCGGTTCAGCATCTCCTATTGGCGACAGCCTTCCCTTGCTTTTTGCTTATGGTGCAAAGGTTAAATTGGCTTCCGAAACGAATGAACGCCTATTGGGCCTTGAAGAATTTATTATTGGTTACAGGAAGACGGAATTACGGAATGATGAATTGATAACTGAAATAATTATTCCTAAAAATGAGAATGTAATTGTAAAATCGTATAAAGTATCACGTCGCAAAAATCTCGATATTTCAACAGTGAGCGGAGCTTTTAAAATAAAGATTGAAGGAGTAATTGTTTCCGAAATCATTCTTGCTTTCGGTGGCATGGCTGCAACAACAAAACGTGCAACGAACTGTGAAAAGTTATTAAGTGGTAAAAAATGGACACGCGAAAACATTGATGCTGCAATGAAAATTCTTGCTGAAGAATTCACTCCACTTTCAGATGCAAGGTCAGAGGCAACGTACAGAAGCACTGCTGCAAAAAATCTATTAATGAAATTCTTCCTGGAAACCAGTAAGAATTAAGAATAAAAGAAGTGATTTGAAAATTTGAGAATATAAAACTGTAAACTAAAATTTCAAATGTCAACAATTATACATCACGATAGCGCTACCAAGCATGTTACAGGAGAGTCAGTCTATATTAATGACATGCTTGCAAATGAACAGCTATTATGGGGAAAAGTAGTTTTCAGCAGAGAAGCGCATGCAAAAATTAAGAAGCTGAATATTGCAAAAGCCCTGAAAGTAAAAGGCGTTCATGCTGTACTTACCGCAAAAGATATTCCCGGCGAAAACCAGATGGGCCCTGTTATTCACGATGAAAAATGCCTTGCAGAGAAAGAAGTTGTTTGCATCGGACAGGCAATAGCTCTTATTGCTGCTGAGAATGAAGATGCCCTTCATGAAGCAGAAAAGAAAATACAGATTGAATATGAGAGCCTTGAAGCTATCCTTGATATTGAAACTGCTATTGAAAAGAATAATTTATTGGCACCTCCAAGGAAAATAGAAAGAGGAAATGTTGAAGAAGCTTTGGGAAGATCTCCTCACATTAT
>JBEKEO010000043.1:0-21584 GCA_050013795.1 Bacteroidales bacterium | reverse complement strand
AATCCATTAAAACAGATAATCATTAATACTAAAAATGATGTGGAACTTGCTGCAAATAAATTAAGAGCAGTATGGGAACTTGGTCATGATCCAATTTCCGGCATTGTAGAGATGCTCGAATTAAAGGGTGTTAAAGTATTATTGATTGATTATGAAGATGAAATTGATGGGCTATCTTTCCTAACTTCGAATGGAATTCCAGTTGTTGTTATCAATAAAAAGCTTAAATCTATTGAAAGGATAAGGTTTACCATAATTCATGAATTAGCACACTTACTTTTGGAATTTGATAATCAAATTAAAAGTGATTCAAAACAAATTGAAAAACTATGCCATTATTTTTCAAGTTGCTTTATAATACCAAAGGAAATGCTTATTAAAATGATTGGTGGTAGTAAAAGAAATTACATTTATATTAAAGAATTAATATCAATTAAAGAATACTATGGTATTTCAATCAGAGCGATTGTTCATAGATTAAATGAATTAGGCGTTATCACTCCAAATTATTATCAAAGGTGGGTTATTTATATGAGCAAGACTTATGGACAAAAAGATGAACCAGGTAATTATATAGGAGAAGAAAAACAGAAATTGTTCGAGCAATTAGTAAATAGGGCGCTTGCAGAAGAATTAATCAGTTTAAGTAAAGCTGCGATTTTACTGAATATTAATATTAACGAAATAAGAAAAGGAACTGCTGGTGTCTGAAGACAAGAAAATATTAGTTAATGATTCGTGTATACTGTTTGATTTGATTGATTTAAATCTGATTGAAAACTTCTTTCAATTGGATTTTATGGTTTATACAACACAGATGGTAATTGAAGAAATTGCTGATGATATACAAATATCAGAAATATCAAAATATATTTCGAATGGAAAATTAGTTATTGATGATATTGATTCATTTGAAAATATTCAATTATTGTTTGACAAATTATCAGGACTTAGTTTCACGGACTGTTCTGTTTTAGAATTAGCTGAAAGGGAAAAAGGAATTATTGTAAGTTCAGATAAGGGTTTACGAAATGAGGCGCAAAGAAGAAATTTAACAGTAAGAGGAATTCTTTGGATAATTGAAACATTATTAAAAGAAGAAATAATTACATCAGAAATAGCATTGGAAAAACTGAAAATATTGCCTGAAATAAATCAAAGAGCACCAGCAAAAGAAATAAGTTTGCTTATAAATAAATTGAAAGATACAAAACGAAATTGAGGTTCCTTTTAATTAATTCTCCATTATTCCGCGAGGAAGGCTGTCTTTATTATGAAGATACACTCCCACCGATTGGGCTTGGATATATTGCCACGTATCTCAAGAATAATAAAGTAGATGTTGAATTAATTGATGCAGTATCTGATAAAATACCATTGGATAAATTAAAAAAAATTATCAATGAAATAAAGCCTGATTTTCTTGCCATTAATATTTTCACAACAAATTATGATTTAGTAAAAGAGTTGATTGAATCGTTGGATACTAAGACTCACATTATTATTGGAGGACTTGCAACAAAAGAACTAAATCATAAAATTATAGAATGGAAAACTTTAAACCAAATTGATGTTGTAATTGGCGACGGCGAACAGATAACTCTTGATATTATAAAAAATAGTTTAAAAGAAGATGCTGTTTTCTCTAATCAATCTCGAAGAGTCTTCAAAGTATCAAACGGATCAGTATATTATATCAAAAACATTTCCGATGTTTTGCTGGACAGAAGTTTTTTCAAAAATGAACCGACTAAAAATCATGCAGGACTTTTAGAAGCAAACATAATAACAGGTCGAGGTTGTATTTATAATTGCAGTTTTTGTGCAGCAGCAAGAATGCAAAATATTGATTTCCCGCTTAGAGAAAGAACGGAAGATTCAATCATTAATGAGTTAAATTCTATAAAAAATATATTTCCTGTAGTAAACTCAATCCGCATTCTTGATGACCTATTTCTTAAAACAAGGAATAGTCTTTTAAGAGCAACAAATATTTTCACTAGATTTAATTTTCACTGGCGTTCGATGGCGCACATAAAGGTTTTTAGTGAAGCTACACAAAAAGAGATAAATGCTTTAAAAGAAAGTGGGTGTGATGAACTTTTTATAGGAATGGAATCAGGTTCACCATCTATATTAAAAACTATAAACAAAACAGACAATATAGAACAGATAGTTTTAAATCTTTCAAAAATATTTAAAGCAAAAATCAATGTTAAGGGTTATTTTATTTATGGTTTCCCTGATGAAACAGAGCATGATATGGTGTTGACATATGAATTAGCTAGTGAAATAAAAGAATTATCTATGAAATATGGTTCAAATTTTCGCACAAGTGTTTTTCAATTCCGCCCTTATCATGGAACTGAAATATTTAATAAATTAAAAGAAAAAAATATTAATATTGAGATAGAGCAAACTATTCCTAATCAGGATTTATCAGATCTAATCGGACGAAATCAATTTAATTTTCATAGAGGAAACTATTCAAAAGTTTGTTTGGAAACTATTCATGATTATATTTGCAGGACAAATAATCTAAATGAATAGAGAATTTTCTCTAAACAATACTTCAAATTTCATAGACACAAGCAATCGCATTCAATGTAAAGCTTGTGGTTTGTACCTAAATCAGTTACCTGTATTAGACAGACAAGATAAGGCCGGTATTTTTTGGGTAGGATTGTCTTCTGTCCTGATTGGTAAAGAAGAAGAGAAACAACCCTTATCTCCTTTTACGCGATCAGGTGCATTAATAAAAGAAATTGAGAATCCTTACACTTCTAAAATTTCATTTTATAAAACCAATGTGGTTAAATGCCTGCCTTTAGTTAATAATAAAATTCGTTATCCATTTAAACATGAAATGGAAAAGTGTTTTCCAAATCTCGAAACTGAAATTGAAATATTAAAACCTTCAATAGTTTTTTTATTAGGAAAACAAGTTGCTACATTTGTATTGAAAAAACTATCTATTGGGGATTTTAGTCTTGATGAAAATTTTAATTATTCTTCATTTTTAGTTAATAAAATCAGGTATGTACCAGTGCATCATCCTTCTTTTGTTTTAGTATATAAAAGGAAATTTATTCAGGATTATATTAATGGGATTAGTTCCTGTTTTAAAAGTTTCATTATTAATAATAAAACAAAATCACAATTACATCCTATCTGTTAGCTAAGAAATATTTTTTTCATAAATGTCGCTCGTTAAATTTTGCCCCCGCGTCACTCGTTTAGAATAAAGCTCATCAGTAAATTGCAGCATTTTAATTCACCAACACCTTATGGCTAAATACCTTTCCTTGATTTTGCAAGGTAACAAGGTAAATGCCCTGGCTTAACCCATTAGCATTTATTTGCAGTTCGTTGGTTCCTGCATCTGCTAATCCGGCTCTTGACTTTAATACTTGTCCGGCTAAATTTATTAGTGTATAAGAATATGAATCTCCTGTAGATGCAGTAAAATTCACTACTATCCCATTTGATGCGGATGAATAATATGCATTAACAAATTGAAACGGATGATTGGTGGCACAGTCAACAGCTAAAACATTGCTGAACGTAAAAGCTCCATTGAAATCAGTTTGTTTAAGCCTGTAATACGAAACACCATCAAAAGGCTGATCATCGCTTGCATTATAATAGAGCACGCTATTACTATTACCGGCTCCCTTCATGTTTAGCACAAAATCCCAATCACGGGTATTTTTACTTTTTTCCACAGTAAAATAATCATTGTTTGTTTCGCTTGCCGTAACCCAGTCAATGTTAACTTTATTATCGGCGCATGCTGCATTAAACGAAAGAAGCTTTATTGGCAAAGGATTTGAACTTTGAGTAATTGCCCATGGACTGAAATTTGTAACTCCGGGAACACTCACCGTATTCAAACTAGTATTGCTTGTCTGTGAAGGCAGGAATGGATAATCCCAGCTATTCGTTGAAGTTGTGTAGTGCTGTGCTTCCATACTGTTCCCCTGTTCGCCTGATAAAGGTGCTTCGTTGGCATCAGAACCATAAGTAAATGTAATGGTAGCGGTACCACCGGAAATTGGATCATTATCAGGGGTTATCAGCCAGAACCTTCTTACAATATTTGCTGCATTTGAAGAAGTTGAAGAAGCATCATAAATACTTTCTAAATTGGTAACAATGGTTGGCCTGTTGCTAAATACTGTTGCTGCAGTTGTTCCGGGATCAGGATAAGTGGAAACCTGTACATTACCGGAACTGCCTCCTGCTGACAGGTTAAAGGTAAAAGGAATATAGGTTGACGCATCTACGCCAAAAGGAAATACATGATCACCGGTAGTTGTTCCTATGTTCCACTTTAAAATATTTGTAAAACTTTGATCAAGGGAATTGCTTACAATATACCCTACCGTTGTGATACCATCTCTGACGATAGCTGTAGTTGCAGGATTATTAACTGTGAGCGTAAAACTATTCAGGCTCAACCCTCCGTTTGTCAACGTTAGCTGCGTGCCAACGGTTCTGCCTGCATGAAGCTTAACGCCACCAGCATTACTGTTATTAATATTTACATAAGGCACACTTACAATAAACTCGTAACCGCTTGTAGTTTGTGCAATAGCTCCATGATAGATAAGTAATCCGTTCGCACCATAAACAAAATTATTAGAGCCTGTAATACTGCCGGTGGTCATATAATAGTCGAACGTAGCGTTATTGGTAAATGTTCCGTTATTCAGGATATTCCCCTCATCGGTAATTGTTCCGTTATTGGTAATACTTGTACCGCTTACATTAAGCATAAGCCCCGGGAAACCTGATAAAACACCTAAGTTAGTTACCATACCACCCGCGTCATTTGTAAGTACAGCATTTGCCGTGCTGAAACATAATAAAGCGCCTGCGGCGATATTTACATTACCACCTGATTTATTATCTATAAGCCCCGAAGCGGTACCTGATGAATTAATAAAATCTTCAAAATTCTCATTATAAGTTCCGAAATTATTAAAGGAGGCATTTACTGTACTCCCCGAAATAGCAGTATAAGCGCTTGACACATATGTGCTGCCTGCATTATTATTGATTACACCTCCTCCGAAAATGTTGAATAAGCGTGTATTATTGATAGTCCCGCTATTATTAATTATGCCATTCGGATTAATGGCTAAGCCATAATAATCAAAAACAACAGTAGGGCCGGTAAAATGCCAGTTACCTCCATTATTAAATATACTGCCTGTATTGCTCAGCGTTCCGTCATCTACAACAATTCCGTTTGTGTTCACCCGGTTATTTGTCAGGGTACCACCATTATTAAATGTGCCTGTTATTAAAGATCCGCTTGTTCCTATCCATAACTGAACGCCCGTAGTAGCATCAATGGTATATGTTGCTCCTTTATTATTATTAAAAATTCCGTTCGATGTATAGCCGACTATTGTACTCCACAATTCACTGTATATGCCATTATTATTAAATGTTCCGTTATCATAAACGATGTCTGAATTGGTAAACGTTCCATTATTTGTTAAGGAAAACCCGGGTGAAATTATTACAGTTCCGGCATTATTATAGGTTGTAGCCCCGCTGTTATTGGTAAATGTTCCCGAATTTGTAAGCGTTCCATAATTTATATAAACACCCGGAATGGTAGTTGAAGGAGAATTATTTATAAGTGTCCCTGAATTATTAAAAGTGCCTGTTTTGGTTGCGGAATTTCCCAGAACAAGCTGTCCTCCGGTTGTCGCAGTTTTTAATAGAACCGTTAATGTTGCACCACTATTATTATTAAATATACCGCTTGAAGTAGTATACCCTACCCTGGTAACACCCCCCTCATTATATGTGCTGTTATTATTAACTGTTCCATTAATATAAACATTCAGGTTGTTATTAATAATTGAATTATTAGTGATAACACTACCGGTATTGGTAGTTAATAAACCATTGTTTGTTATGGTTCCATTGTTGGTAATATCATCACCTGCACCATTTGCAACTGTTAGTGTAACACCATTATTAATAATTATAATGCCTCCTGCATTCACTACAACCTGGTCAACAGTAGCATTTGCTGTAACAGTCAATGAATGCGTACTTAATATGGTAATGATACCCGAAGCATTCGAAGGTACACCCTGTCCTGCGGTAGGGACGATCCAGGCGCTGCCGCTCCATCTTACCCAGCTGGCTAATGTACTCCAGGAGCCGGAATTCGCAGACTGGTAATCACCAACAGCCTGCGCAAATATATTTGCCAGCGGGAAGATAATTAGGCCTATCAATAATTTGATTCTAATGATTTTCATAATGATTTCTTTAAAATTATTATTCTAATTTTCCGGATCAAGTTCTACTTCTTTTATCGAGATGACCGGTTGAGTAATTATCGTTTTATTTGCTTCTGAACCCGAATTTGTTGGCGTTACCATTATAGTGCTGCCCTGTTTGCTGTTTTCCGTTTTCTTAATATTGGGTACCGATGTTTTAAATACAGCAACAGTTTTTTGTTGTTCCACTATTGTTCTGGAAGTGATAGCAGGCATTACTTTAATTTTTTCCTGATTCAATTCGGTATTGGAAGATGAATTAGTGCTTTGACCAACGTTGCTGTTATTGTTTAAGTTTTGGCTTCTGCCAATATTTAAAGAAGCAATTACTATTGCTATAGCTATCAGAATTATTTTTATTGTTTTCATGAGGCGACTCTTTATAAGATTATTTCTTTAGAAAAATGTCTGAATTATCAATAATGGTAAATAAGCGTTCATAATTATATTATTTCATTAGTTAAAATTTACTTCAGTCATGCTAATAATTGAATGTGAATTGACAATTCTGTTTATCTCAACATTTGATTTTATTTTTGGCTTATCAGCCTTACTGCCTTTGTGGTGTTTAGCCGCCTTCTTAACTTTTACAGGATTTGCAATTTTATCCTCTTTAGCAGCGAGCATTTGATCTCTGTTCAGGAAAACTGTTTTGGAGATAGATAGTCGCATTATACATGGGTTAAGCAATTGAACATAATCCGTTATTTCAGAATTTGCATAGCTAACAGTTTTAACATCCTGGGCGTTCAAATTACTTATGCATGCAAAAACAATGGATGTACAAATTAATGCTGCTTTAATCAGGATATTTGATTTTAAAAAGTTCGACTTTTCCATTTTTGTGGTTTTAATTAGTTTATAATATTTATAATTCTTAAGAGAGCTAATTTGACATTGTTTTAATTCAGAAACGTTCTAAATAGAATTTCGATACAAAAGTATGTACTTGTATAAGGTGATCTGATTAAAATGCAATTAAAGTCGAGTTAAGATTCAATTAAGTTGGCTAAATAAATTCACTGCTGCATGTGCAAAGCTTGCTATTACTGATTTTCTAATTCTTTAAAAAAAATAATAATAATTTCCATGATATATATTAATATATAAAACATTGATTAATAGCATATATAAAACTTTCGTGTCAAAATATTAACAAATATTATAAATTAAAACTTGACTTCAGGATTTAATAAATACTACTTTTGTTTAGAATTATTCTAAATAACATTATTGTGAAAAAAATCGATCACTTTCTATATAAAGTACCTTTTCCTTTTCACCGAATGAAAAGTTTCAGGAAATATTCCATTGCTCGCAATGATTACAACTGGCAATCTTCTGCATTTATCAGCAGGCACAAGAAAAGGGAAAACAATGTTATGATAGATATGCAGGGAGAATTAAAGAGAATTTATATTATCAATGTAACGTTTACATATAATAAACAGCAAAGTCCTGCTGATATTCCGGCATATTATAAAGCCAGGGCATAATGTTAAAAATTATAGAGAAATAAATAACAGTATTAACAGTTAAAAAATAAAATAATGAGAACCATTTGTATAAGAGAATTGAGGCATATAGATGCTAATTTCTCACTAAGGAACGCAGCATCAGCTTACCTGATTGATTCCGGATCACTTACCAGTCAGGCTATACATCTTTTATTGAAAAGTCATATTATAGAGTGTGATATGATAGAGGGTCCTTTTTTATGGGTGAAGCCAAGAGCTTAGTATTTTTCATGGGTTTAGGTTTTTTTGTTTCATGGTTTTTTGATTGGTTTGGTTTTAGTTAGTTTGATAAAAAGCCCCCGAAATCGGGGGCTTTTTATTTAAACTTTTCCCGTCCCCCAACAAATTTCAAATATGAAACACAGCCTGTATGCTTAATAGTATCATAAAAAGCAGCATGAAAATATTAATGGCGTTAAAGGCTTTGTTGAAGTTGAGGCTAAGCCTTATGTTAAACGTAAGCCGGGCAAATAGTATAACAAGCCATATATTAAGCAGGAAGATAAGCATGTACAGTGAAGGGGATGTGATAACGTGAAAAAGAGGGAACATCAGCGTGGTAATAGCGCTTGCCAATATCCACAAAAAGATGATGCGCGTTAGTATCCTTGGCGAAACCACCTTATTAATGGACGGAAAACCCGCTGCCTCGTATTCATGACCATACTTTAAAAGCAAGAACCAGAAGTGAGGCACCTGCCAGATGAAAAGGAAGAATGCCACAATAATTATCCTGCTGTCGAGCATAAAACCACCTGCAGCACACCAGCCCATCAGCACTGGAATTGCTCCTGTCAACGAACCGGGCACTACTGCAAAGGGCGTTACTCTTTTTAAATTTGTATAAAGCAGGTTGTACCACAAAATGTTGAACAAGCCAAGCAATGCACAACTGATGCCGGAAAAAATATATAGTATTGTAAGCCCCGTTGTGATAAGGTATATTGAAATAAGGAAAGCTTGTTTAATGCTTATTTTGTTTGAAGGCAAAGGCCTGTTCCTTGTCCTTTCCATTTTTACATCGTAATCTCTTTCCTGCCATTGGTTAAGTGCCGAAGCCCCTGCTGCAAGTATGAAAACACCTATGCCCAAAGACACAAGATGCAAATTGAAGCTGCCTGCATAAATAAGATAGCCAGTAATGGCAGTGAATGTAACCGCCAGGGATACCCGGATACGGGTTAAGGTGAGAATGATATTTATCCCGGGAAGATTCAGTTTACTTGTTTTTAATCGTTTCAAGATATTTGGTAATCTTTCGGATATCTTCATCCTTCAGTATATCCTTGTACGATTTCATTATGCCTTTCTGATAGCCAACAACAATGTATTTATCAGGTTTAATAATATGTACTTTAATATAGGTGCTGTCGGCAATAATCTTCTTGTGATTATCATCTTCAATAACTTCAACGGTTGACCCATAGAATCCTTTAAAAGTAGGACCGATTATCTTGGAGCCATCTATTGAATGACAGCCTAAACATCCATTCTTTTGCAAAATGATCAAGCCTTCATTGTTGGTTTCTGTTGATTTCTCTTTCACAGAAACAAGCCATTTATCGAATTCCGCTTGGGTAACTACAATCACTTTTGACGCCATGTACGAATGATCGATACCGCAGTAAGCCGAACAAAATATTTCATATTCGCCCAATTCCTGCGGGATGAACCATGCATAATTATCTTTGCCCGGCACTATATCTTCCTTTATCCTGAAATCAGGGATAAAAAAGCCATGGATAACGTCCTGCGAAACAAGGTTAATCTTTACAGCCTTATTAATTGGCACCACAAGATTGTCCGATTGTTTTTTGCCTTTATATTCAAATGTCCATTTCCACATCCTTGCTAAAGCAGTTACCTGCATAGCATCTTTTGGAGCGTTGCGCATGGGAAGATACGCCGCATAACCATAGTAGAACATCAGGCAGACTAATATCACAGGGATAGTTATCCATGTTATTTCTAGAAAAATGTTATCTTTTATCTGAACGGCAGCCTTGTTCTTTTTTCTGTTATACTTTATAACAAAAAATATCATCAGGAAAGTGATAAGGATAAGGAAGAAGAAAGATATCCCCAATATGATAAAAAAGGTTTTATCTACACCCTGAACAAAATTGGAAGCGTTTGAAAACATATTAATATTGTGAATTATCTGTATAAATAATCAAAAAATGTAATAATAATGATCACAGCAAATAAAGCGAATACCATACCCACTAATATTTTCAGCAGTATGTTCTCGTGTTTTATGTGCATGAAATATGCTACCACAAGGAAACCTTTAACACCGGCGATAATCAATGCAAGGACAACATTCCACACATGCAGTTCCAGTGATGTAACCAGGATGGTGATGCAAGTCAATGACAGCAATGTAACCAGGATCACTCCTAATGTTTTATAACTTGTAATATGTGTTGCGTGTTCGTTCATACCGATGCAATAATTCTATTAAGTAATAAGATACAAAAGCGGGAATAAAAATATCCATATCAGGTCAACCAGATGCCAGTACAATGCCCCGTTCTCAAGAAATACATATTTCCCCGGATTTACAGTTCCTTTATTTATGCGATATAAAATGATGGACAGTATTGTCATCCCGACTATAATATGCAGCGCATGTAAGCCTGTCATAAAGAAGTAAAGGCTGAAATAAAGCAGTTGTCCGTGTTCCAGTTTAAACATAAGGTCAGAACCGGGATAAAGTCCTTCGCGGAATTTTACTCCCCATTCAAAATATTTATTTACAAGGAAAACAAATGCGAGAACAATGGTTAAAAATAATAAGCGCATAGATAATTTCTTATTATTCTTCTGCAGCGCAGTCAACGACATTGCAACAGTCATACTGCTGAAAAGAAGTACAACAGTATTAACCGCCCCAAAAGTAACATTCAGTTCGAGTGCTGCCTGATGAAATTCACGCGGGTGTGCAAAGCGAAACACAGAATAAACAAGAAACAAACCACCGAATAAAAGCAGTTCGGTGAATATGAATATCCACATGCCCAGCTTAGCAGCAAAATCATCTCGGTGTTCTTCTGTTTGGTTAATTTTTTCTGTCATTAATATTCTATTTGTAGTCGTAAGGATCCATATCAAGCACCTCTTCTCCTTCAAAATTTTCGAGTGGAGGTGGTGATGGTATTTGCCATTCCAGTGTTTTTCCATTCCATGGATTTGCAGGTGCCTTGGCACCTTTTCTTGCACCAAGTACAAAATTATATACCATCAGGAGGAATCCAAAAATAAATACAAAGGCACCTATAGTTGATATCACATGTCCTGTCTGGAACTGCGGCAAATAATCGAAATACCTTCTTGGCATACCCTGCAAGCCAATGATGAATAAAGGAAAATATAAAAGGTTAAAGCCAATAAATTGAATTGCCCATGCAATATTTGCTCTTTTAAAATTATACATCTTTCCGTATATCTTCGGAAACCAGTAATGAATAGCAGCAAAGAAAGCGAATCCCATGCCTCCAAAAACAATGTAATGGAAATGCGCCACTACAAATGATGTGTCATGAACCTGAACATTGGTAGCTAACGAGCCAAGTACAAGTCCGGTAAGTCCACCTATGGAGAAAAGAAAAATAAACGACAATGCATAAAGCAAGGGTGGTTTAAGATCAATGTACCCTTTGTACATTGTAGCTAGCCAGTTGAATACCTTGATTGCGCTGGGCACTGCAACAATAAATGTAAGCAGTGAGAAGAACCAGACAGCAGTATTGCTCATTCCTGATGTGAACATATGGTGTCCCCATACAAGGTAACCGACTCCAGCGATTGCAAGGCTTGAAAAAGCTATGGCCCTGTAGCCAAATATTCTCCTTTGGCAAAAAGTTGGAATTATCTCAGTGATAACGCCCATCGCAGGTAATATCATTATATATACTGCAGGGTGGGAATATATCCAGAACAAATGTTGGAAAAGAACAGGGTCTCCACCTAGATTAGGATCGAAAAAACCTATCCTGAAAACTCTTTCTGCAATTAGCATCAATAAAGTAATACCAATAATAGGTGTTGCAAGAACCTGTATCCACGCTGTTGCATAAATCGACCATGGGAAAAGCGGCATTTTAAAGAAAGTCATACCGGGCGCACGCAAGCGGTGGATTGTAACAATAAAATTCAAACCGGTAAGTATAGATGAGAAGCCGAGCACAAAAGCAGCAGTCGTAGCTATTATCACATTTGTTCCGGTAGTGGTACTGTAAGGTGCATAAAATGTCCAACCAGTATCAGGAGGGCCGCTCCGTAAAAATTGTGAAAGTACGGCCAACACACAGCCGAAAATATATATCCACCATGTAAAGATGTTTAGTCGGGGGAAGGCAACATCCTTAGCGCCAATTAAAATAGGAAGGAAAAGATTTCCAAATACTACCGAAAGCCCCGGTATCACTACCATAAATATCATGATGATACCATGCACAGTAAATATCCCATTGTATGTTTGCGGGCCCATAATGGTTTCACCCGGTGCAATAAGTTCAATTCTCATGAGCAACCCTAATATAGCTCCAATAAAGAAGAAAGCGCCTATTGCATATAAATACAGCAAGCCAATCCTTTTATGATCAGTGGAAAATATCCATCCGAAAATACCTTTGTACTTTCCCTTATGATCCAGATAACTCACATATCCCTGTGTTTTCTCACTATCCATTGATATTTGTTTTTGAGATTTTCTGTCTCTTTTTTATTATTAAAACCAAAAAGAAAATAACAATAAAGAAAATAATGATTGTTCCTGCTACTTTGGTAATTTCCATTGTATACCTTTTCCCTTGAGGGTCATAGCTGAAACAGTAAAGCAGTAAACGTTGAATGGTTGGTCTAACCTGCCCTTTGTTAGCTTCTATCAATGCCATCTTCAGATCAAAGGGTAGGAAAGAAATTCCATAAAGGTAACGCGTTATCTTCCCTTCAGGACTAACAATTACTATAGCAGAAGGATGAACAAAATCAAGGCCTACGGCTTTAATATGAAATCCTACGCTTCCAATCATTTTAAAGATAGTAGCGCTGTCGGTTGTCAGGAACTTCCAGTTTTCAGCCATTTCTTTAGAATATCTTTTGGTAAAGGTTTCTTTCTTCTTCTTTGCTTTTTCGGGGGTATCCCTGAAATTAAAACTGACAGTTACAACCTGATAATCCTTGCCTAAAGTAAGATCGGTTTTTTTGATTACATCAGAAACTCCTTCAAGCAAAGGACTGCAAAGACCAGGGCAATCAAAGTAAACAAAAGAGAGGATGGTTGGTTTGTCAACTATTTTTCTTAACGTAATTGGTTCCCCATTCTCATTCGTAAATTTAAGATCCAAAGGAATAGTGCTTCCAAGATGTTCTGTAATGCCAACCTCATTGCTGATCACAGAATCTTCCTGGGCATTTATTTTTAAAACACAAAGGAAGATAATGGCAAAAATGATTACTAATTTCTTTTTCATTTACTTAGTTTTTTGATCTTAACTAAATTTAAAATCAGGTATGCAAGTATTGACAATACAACTAGTACTGATATAATGTATGTAGCTAGTAACCATATCGGGGCTTTTGAAACAACATTCCATATAGCCCGGTTCTCTGTTAAAGAAGGTTTATCTGTTGGAACACCAATTTGCAATTTCTTGTTTGCTTCAAATTCACCTAGTTTGTCATCAGTGACTTTTGCAATAAACACTATATTTCCATCTTTATCTCCCGGCAGGTCTTTTGGAAAATCGAAGGTTGCTTCACCATTATTATCTGTCTGTTCCGGTTTGCCTATTTGAAGATTACCGAAACATCTTTTTACAAAAACATTAACTTCCGCAAATTTAACCACCGTGGAATCTTTAGCTATATTTCTCTTAACAAGAATTATAACTTTGTTATTAGTTTTATTAAAATCAATGCTGATTTTAAAAGGGTTATTATGCGGAGTTGCTGAAGTATCTGGTTTCTGCTGGGTATATGATTTATTAAAACTCCGGAAATAAGAAATAACTTTCCATCGTTCTTCTTCTGAGAGGATGTTCTTAAAAGCAGGCATTATAGCCCTTCCTGTGGTGATTTTATAAAATATTTCCCCGTCAGTTTGTTGCTGAAATTCACTAGAAGCAGGGTCTGGTGGCTGAGGATTTAATGATTTAAGAAAGTTACCCTGCCCGGGATTACCGTGACATGATTGACAGTCTTTAGTAAATATAGCTTCACCTTCTTTAGTATTTGATTCATTAAAGACGATAGGGCTTACTTTGCTTTTTTTGTCTGTAGGTGTTTCCCATTTTTGCGAATAAGAATATTGAAAGCAAATAATTGCAAAAAAGATAAAAGATGCTTTTAAATATGAAACTAATTTCTTCATTATTTACATAAGGTTATTTTGTTTTTCCATGTTGTGTTAGCTAATGTTGGTTTCGGTACTGCTCTCGGTACAAGCTGTTTCTTTGATCGGAAGTATGGGAAATATTTTTGATAATACCGTAATAATGATCAGCACAAGTATAATAGAAGCCAATGTAATAGCTGTTTCTATCAGTGTTGGCTTATAAATTTTAAAGTTTTCAGGAACGTTTTGAATAGGTAAATAAGGGTGTTCCATAGTCGGAACTATTATGATCAATCTTTTGAACCAACCGCATATCAGCACAAATAATGCAATGATAAGCATGGGAAAAGGTCTTCTTGCTTTCTTGAACAAGAGAATTATTATAGGCAGAATTAATCCGAGCAATTGAACAGCCCAGAACAGCATAGCATTTTCACCGGCAAAGAGATCAGTTAAATGAACTGCATCAAACTTTTTCATTTTGTACCCAGGAACTAAGAACTCATTCAGATTAAAATAAAGATAAACTAAAGAAAGAAGCACCAACAGTTTACCCATTTTATCGAAATGCATATCTGTAATATAGTCTTTAAGCTTATAACTTTTTCTGAAGAAATACATAGCAATAATTACCGCTGTACATCCGCAAACAAACGCCCCTGTAACAAAGTATGGACCGAATATGGTACTATCCCAACCTGTTCGTGAAGTTGCAGCAAACAACCATGAGGTTACTGTATGGATGCCTAAAGCAATTGGAATAATCAGTACTAATAAGATTTTAATTGACTTGCTGATAATTTTCTCCTGTTCGGGAGTTCCCTTCCATCCTAGTGAAAGGATCTTATATAGCTTGGGCATCCATTTTGGAGAGTTATCATGCTTTTCACTGCATATTTTTAAATCAGGAAGTAATGGAAAATATAAAAGTAAGACACTAATTAAAACATAAGTCATGACCACTGTAACATCCCATAAAATGGGAGATTGAATCCTTCCGTATAAGAAAAGATATAGAAACCTGTCCGGTCGTCCCATATCCATAATAATTACCAGTCCTGCAACTGCAGCAAATGCCAGAGCGATGATTTCAGCGATGCGGGTTAATGGAGCAGCCCATTTAATTTTTAATAAACCAAGCACTGCGCTGATCAACATTCCTACGAGGCTTGTTGCAACAAAGAATACAAAATTGGCAATATACATTCCCCACGAAACGTAATCTCTTATTCCGGCAACTCCAAGTCCTTCCCTTAATTGAATCGTGTATGCGTAAATGCAAACAGCAAAAGAAACTAGCAGAAAAGTCATCCATAATTTAAAGCCGGTATTGAATCGTATAGGCTTTAATAAGTCAGCAGTTACTTTATCAAGTCTTGGGTTTTCGCTCATATTCAGTTTAAATATTATTATCTTTTATAGATTCCTTTGCTTCCGGTTTATCTTTATCCTGGAATGGAAAAGATTTGTTCTTTGCAGGTAGATAATAAACACGTGGTTTGGTGCCTAATTCAGCCATCAACCTGTAACCGGCATTTTCTTCAAGCAACTTGCTAAGCCTTACCGTTTCTTTGGTTGTTCCATTAGTAACTGCATCTTCATTTTCATCGCCAAAGTAATAAACGCCGTTAGGGCAGGCAGAAACACAATAAGGTAATTTCCCTTCTCTTAACCTGTCGGCGCTCATTAAACATTTTGTGATTGTTCCTTTTTTTTCAGGTAGGTTCAATTCAACATCATAAATTTTAACTTCATCTTCCTTTTCCATTTTAGGACTAGTCCACTGAAACATTCTGGCGCTATAAGGACAGGCGGCTATACAGAAACGGCATCCAATACATCTTTCATTATCTATTAATACAGGCCCGTCAGGTCTTTTAAATGTGGCGTCAACAGGGCAAACGGCAACGCAAGGAGGATTGTCGCAATGCTGACAAGGCTTGGGCATATAATAAGGAGGCGTATGCTCTGATTCTTCCATTTTGAGCACATTGATATGGCATTGTTCTGGTCGTAAATGATGCGCTCCTATACACGCTCCCATGCATTTTCTTGCATTTCTGCATTTTGAAAGATCGATCACCCACACCCAACGTTTATCAGGTATTCCTTCCCTTCCGCGTTTTTGCAATTCAGTCAGATCGGTAGGAACTGATTTGGAGGATTTGATAATATCATTTTTATCAATCTCTATCAGCTCATTGTTTTGTGTAAGAACTTTTATCCTGTCACCTTGCTTTTTCTTTTTCTGATAGGAGTAACCTGCAAATATAGCTGTACCTGCAAGTACTGTACCTGCACCCACTAATCCAATTTGCTGGATAAAGTCTCTTCTGGATTTCTTTTTAGGTTTTTCTTCGTTATTATCCATTCTGATTTTATGTATTTAAATCTTTCTGAATTAACAATGTAAAGATAGAAATATTAAAATAAAAATGAATATCGCGTATCAAGATGCGAAGCATCTAAACGAATAAGTAAAATTATATGTCCTAATGAGCGCTGTAATGTCCAAAAGAACAATAAAAAATTTAAACAAATTTTTAAACTAGATAAATTCATTATAATTTGATTTTCATAATATTATTATCTAATAATTCTTTGAATTTACGCCTAGTATCCTGTCATTTTATGGTTTTATTGATTCCATTTCATCTATCGCCAACACAGCATGTGCATAAGCAGCACCAGCCCTCATTTCAGAAGCTATCCAAATGGCTTCCATGATTTCTTCTTTGCTTGCACCTTTTCTAATTGCCAATTTAGTATGTGAGCGTATGCAATAGGGGCATTGTGTTACATGTGCTACCGCAACGGCAATAAGCTGTTTTGTTTTTTCAGGAAGCGCACCCTCTTTAAAAACTGCTTTACTGAAACTACTGAAAGCTTCTGATATTTCAGGTGCAAGAGCGGATCTCTTTTCAGAAATTTCTCTTGTTGATTCTGGGTAAAGCTTATCACTTTTCATACTATATTATTTAATTTTCAATTTGCTTATTCAATTATGTGTCAATGAACAGAATTTTATTCAGTGTATTTAATTACTTCGACAGGACAACTGTCTGCTGCATCTTTAATTTGCGTCTCAAAATCCGAATAATTAACACCCTCAATAATAGTCGCTATGTCTTTAACTAAAAAGACTTCAGGACAAATTCCTTCGCATACACCACAAGCGGTGCAATCTTCTTCTACCCAAACTTTTTTTATAGCCATGATTTATGTTTTTAGTATTGTGTAATTATTTATAAAATGTAAATAGAAGAACTGTTATTATAAATAGATATTTTTAAGTTCTTTCAATAACTGATGATATTCTTCATGCTTGCCAATACCTATTTTCTCTACTTCTAATTTCTCAAAAGCATCAAATATCTTTGATTGTTCTTCTTCTTTCAAAACATTATCAGCCATCATAAAAAGAATATTATTTTCTTTTTCAATATGGTTACGAAGAAGCTGAACATATGCCATAGTACTCGAAATAATATTATCGACTGCCTTCTTATTCCCATTTTTGTATTCCTCAAATGCATGACTTAATTCCTTTATATGCCCCCGTCCTAACTGATGTTCGTTCAACATAACCGCTATAGGACCGCCTTCTTTTGGAATACCATGATTTCCCAATGCGGGGAAAAGAATATCTTCTTCTTTACCATGATGGCACTTATCAGCAAAGCCTTTAATGAAATCAATTATTTTTCCGAAATGAACATTATTCAGTTCTTTGCCTTTTTTCAGGTCGTTGGAAATTCTTTCCATAATATTAAGCATAAGTTTGATTCCTTCATGCTCATCTTTTAATTGTTGTGTTGCTTTCATTTCATTATTCTCCCATATTTTTTATTGATTTTCTTTATGTTCTTTATTAATTGACCAGCCTGTTTTCAGCCCTAATACAAACCATGCAAGAGCTAAAGCCCCGATAGCAAAAATGGTATCGCCAATAATCCTGAACCAGCGTAATGTCTGCATGGCTGGCTGTTGCATAAAATCAGCCGAACGTGCATACCACATGCCGTGCTTAATACATGCTATAGTTTGTAATACACCTACTGGCAGCAAACTTATAAGCAACATCAGCATCAAACCGATATTTATTGTCCAAAAGGCAAAGCTGATCACATTATTTTTCCATTCATATTTCTGCGTCAATCCTTTCAGAACAAATAGCATTAAGCCTATACCAAGCATTCCATATACGCCGAATAATGCTGCATGCCCATGGAGCGGGGTAGTATTAAGTCCCTGCATATAATATAAAGCAATGGGAGGATTAATAAGGAAGCCAAATATTCCGGCTCCGACAAGGTTCCAGAAGCTTACTGAAATCATAAAGTAGATAGGCCATTTATATGTTTTTACCCACATGGTAGCTCTGCTGATTAGCCCATAAAAACCAATGGCACTACTTCCAGTGCGCTAAAGGTAGCTCCCAGCGCAATGACTGCTGTTGGAGTTCCGGTAAAATACAGGTGATGAAATGTGCCTAATATTCCACCGCTTAAGAATATTATTGTTGAGAACAAAACACCTGTAGTGGCGTATTTAATATTCAACAGCCCCATACGTACGAAAAGGAAAGCAGCTACCACTGTTGCAAACACTTCAAAGAATCCTTCCACCCAAAGGTGAACAACCCACCATCTCCAGTATTCAGCAATTGATAAATGCGTTTGTTGTCCCCACATTAATCCTGCGCCATAGAATGCAGCTATAGAAATGGATGCTATTAAAAACATAAATAATAATTGCCTGTTTTCAGAAGGCTTTTTTAATGCCGGTAATAACGCACGGAACATAAGTATCAGCCATAATACTAAACCTATGAAAAGAAATAATTGCCAGAACCTTCCCAAATCAACATATTCATATCCCTGATGACCAAACCAAAAGTTCTGTGAAAAACCAAGCTTTTGCATAATTCCCATCCATTCTCCGGCAAGTGAACCAACGACAATAACTAAAAGAGCGCAGAACAGGAAATTTACCCCTAATCGTTGAAACTTCGGTTCTACTCCTGAAACAGCAGGTGCAATATACAAGCCTGTTGCAAGCCATGATGTAGCTATCCAGAAAATAGCAAGCTGTAAATGCCATGTGCGTGTTACTGAATAAGGCAGAAGGGTATCTAATCTTAATCCGTAAAAGCCGTTACCTTCAACCCCGTAATGCGCCGTTATTACTCCTGCCAGTATCTGTACAAGTATAAGCGCAGTAACTATCCAAAAATATTTTAATGTAGCTTTCATGGAAGGTGTCGGATTAAGACCAATAAGCGGGTCGTTTTTCGGAAGCAGCGACTGGTCAAGTTCATCAGATTTATTTTTTGCATGATAATATGCAAGTAAACCTATTGCAACAAGAAGCATTATTACGCTGAAGCCTGTCCACAGCACAATACCGGGCGAAGGTGTATTTCCAATCGTTTCATCTGGTGGCCAGTTGCTGGTGTATGTTATATTTGATCCCGGCCTGTTGGTGATACATGCCCATGCAGCCCAGAAAAAGAAAGCATTCATGTCTTTCATCCTTACAGTATCTTTAACTGAATTTGCAGGAATAGCATAGTTCGTTCTTTCTTTATCAAGATTAGGATCGTTCATGAAAAGACCAGTATAATGTTCACTTACATTTTTAATTGCTTCTGCTCTTTCACTTGAAACAGTTACCATGTCGGTATTTTTGTCGTAAGTGTTGGTGCGAAGCAATTTTTGCAACCTGATTTTAAGCGCAGCCTGCTTTTCGGGAGTAAGATTGTCGAATGATGCAACAGAATCTTTCTTTGCCCATTTGTCAAGTATATACATAGTTTCTTTATGAAGCCAGTCAGCTGACCAGTCGGGAGCCATGTAAGCTCCATGTCCCCACACGGTGCCCACTTCCTGTCCACCTATTGACTGCCATACATTCTGGCCATCTTGAATTTCCTGAGATGTAAAAATTACTGTCCCGCTTTCAGCTATTACTTTTGTAGGGATTGGAGGTTTTTCCCTGTAAATTTCATGTCCGAAGAAACCAAGGACAAAGAAGCAGACAACCAATACAGCAATAAATCCGAACCAAAGTTGTTTTGTTTTCATATACGTTTTATTTATGTTATTTTTTATCACAAATTTTGCAGGTATCCTTTATTAAAGGATTAATTATTAATTGAAACGATTTCTCATAAGTAAAATAGCTCCATGTCCAATCAATAAGTACGAAAAATTTGTTTTTATAACCAATTAATCCGAGTAAATGCAAAAACATCCAGGCAAACCAGGCAAACACACCATGAAATTTAAAGGATAATACATCTGCGACAGCTTTGTTCCTGCCAATGGTTGCCATTGACCCTTTATGATGATAATGGAATTTGACCGGTTGCAGTTTTTTTGATTCAGTGAACAAATTACAGGCAAGAATTTTTGCCTGTTGAATTGCAACAGGTGCAATCATAGGATGACCTTTAGGGTAATCATCAGTAATCATACGGGCAATATCCCCTAAAGCATAAATATTATTATAACCTTTTATAAGGTTGAATTCATCAACTATATATCTGTTTCCTATAACAGATACATTATTCACTCCCTGAATGAGTGAGCCCCTAACACCAGCAGTCCAAATAAGGGTTGCCGCCTCCAGAATTTCGCTATTATTTAATTGAATTTTCACACCGTCAAAATCTTTTACTGAAGAATTTAATCTTACTAAAACACCCATGTTTTTTAAATATAGCAAGGCTTTGTTTGATGCATTTTCAGACATAGATTCCAAAACTCTTTTACCTGCCTCAATAAGATGAATATTCATAAAATTGGGATCAAGTTCCGGATATTCTTTGGGAAGGATATGTTTTTTGAATTCCGCCAAAGCTCCTGCAATTTCAACGCCTGTAGGACCTCCACCGACAATGACAAAATTCAACAACACTTTCTTTTCTGCCACATTAATTCTTAACAAAGCATTTTCAAACACTTTTAAAATAGCACTTCGGAGAGAAAGAGCATCATTAATATTTTTAAGAGGGATACTATTTTCTGAAATATTGTGGTTACCAAAATAATTAGGTTCAGCACCAGTAGCAATAACTAACAAGTCATATCTGTAATTTCCAGACTGTGTGATGACAAGATTATTGCTTGTATCAATCTTATTTATTTCTTCCATTCTGAAATGGAAGTTATTATATTTCCTGAACATTTTCCGAAACGGAAATGCGATTGAATTTGTGTCAAGACCTCCTGTTGCTACCTGATATAAAAGAGGCTGGAATGTATGAAAATTGTATTTATCAAAAAGGGTAATATTAACAGGTTTGTTTTTAAGCATTTTAATTAAAGTTATGCCGGCAAAACCACCGCCTATAATAACTAATTCAGGTATTTTATTCCGGGATGTTTCCATTATTTATAGATAATAAAATCGTTA
>JBEKEO010000042.1:0-18608 GCA_050013795.1 Bacteroidales bacterium | reverse complement strand
TTTCAATAATGCAATTGCTCCCTGATGTTGTTGCCTCCTCGTACAATTGCTCTACAATATAGCTTGGCGAATGTGCTGCACGAAGTTCATTTGCAACTGTCACCATGCTGTCGCGGTTAACTGGAAGTTTACGTTTTTCAATTTCTTTAGTGATAAAGGCTCTGACAGAAAAATGAGCAAATCCTTTTGTCTTTATAAGATAATCTACTATTGTTCCTTTACCTGCACCAAGTGTTCCGGTTATTCCAATTATTATCATGAAGCAAAACTATTAATTTCTTTAAATGTTGATGCAGATATTAGTGTGATTATTTTTTCAAAAGTAAATGATACTTTTCGGCAAACTCAGTATTTTAGTAACTTTGCAAAATATAAATCAAAGATAGAATAAAAAGATGAATTCTTTGTATCCCCTGAAATTCAAGCCCATTTACAAGGATAAGATATGGGGCGGAGATAAAATAAAGACATTTTTTGGCAGAAATTATTCTCCTCTTTCCAATTGCGGAGAAAGTTGGGAATTGTCGGGCGTTGAAGATAATTTGTCGGTTGTTACTAATGGATTTCTTGAAGGTAACAACCTTGAAGAATTATTAGAAGTATACATGGGCGACCTGGTGGGCGAGAAGAACTTTGAAAGATTCGAATTACAGTTCCCTGTACTGGTTAAAATAATAGATTCACGCGAATGGCTGTCGGTGCAAGTTCACCCTGATGATGTGCTTGCGATGAAAAGGTACAAACAGAATGGCAAATCAGAAATGTGGTATGTGCTGCAGGCAGATAAGGATGCTCAATTGATAAACGGTTTTAACTGTGATCTGGACAAAGAGAAATTCCTGCAATATTTCAATAATAAAAAACTGACAGAGATACTGAATTATGAAAATATAAATGCAGGAGATGTTATTTATCTGCCGGCAGGAACTATACATGCTCTCGGTCCCGGTGTGTGCTTAGCCGAGATACAACAAACATCGGATATCACATACCGTATTTACGACTGGGACAGAACAGATAAGGATGGGAAATCACGCGAACTGCATTTTGATAAATCTCTTGATGCCATCAATTATAAGAGAGCCGGGAAGGATAAAATAAATTCCGCATTCATACTGAACCAAAGTAAAAATATTGTTGACGCTCCCTGTTTTACCACCAATATACTTGCTTTTGATAAGCCCTTTGAACGCGATTACTTTGTACTGGATTCCTTTGTGATCTATTTTTGTATTGAAGGGAAATTCACTATTGAATATCCAAATGGCAAAGAAATTATTCAGAAAGGTGAAACGGTGCTGATACCTGCCGAACTTCATGAGGTGATGCTTATTCCCGAATCTGCAACGAAATTACTGGAAGTGTATATTACACAGATTGAGAAAAGCTGATGCTGAAAACTTCAGCAAATTTGTTTTTCAAAACTTCTTTTACTATTTCAATATCCTGTTTGCTACCTGACTCTTTTTGAAGTGAAGTAACTGATTTATCAGTGAAGCCGCAGGGATTTATATAATTGAAATAATCAAGGTCTGTATTAATATTAAAGGCAAATCCGTGCATGGTGATGTACCTGCTCACGCGAACACCTATGGCACATATTTTTCTTGCCTTTGGAGTTTGTGCGTCCAGCCACACTCCTGTTGCCCCGGCTAATCTTTCGGATGAAATAGAAAACTCTTTTAAGGTTTGGATAATGGTTTCTTCAATAAGGTTCACATATCCTTTAACACTGATACCAAGCAATTCAAGGTCGATGATAGGATAGCCGACTATTTGTCCCGGCCCGTGATAAGTAATATCTCCTCCCCTGTCTATTTTATAGAATGAAGCATTCTTTGCCTTAATCTGCATTTGATCAATGAGCATGTTGTTTTCTGAGCCGCTCTTCCCAAGAGTATATACATGAGGATGTTCGCAGAAGACAAGTAAATTCTTTCTGTCTTCTTTTGAAATAACAGGCATTGCTCTTTTCGAATTCAATACAATTTCAAATAATTCTTTCTGAAACTGCCATGCTTCGTTATAATCTATCAGCCCTTTATCAATAAACGTCAAACCTGTCATTAAATTTAAAACTAAAATTTCAACAAATTTACTATTATCTCCGGCTATTAAAACAGATTAATGGTATTGTTAATTAAATATAGTTAGTATAAAATTTTCTTTGTGAACCTTTGTGTATAGCTATTCCACAAAGTCACACAAAGTTGCCGCAAAGTTACTCAAAGATTAAAAATAATATTACTGTACCAGATTAATAATTATTCTCCTGTAACAGAATATTATTTTACATTTGTTGCATACAACCACTAATGTAAAACCAACTAATTATTCATCAAACCAATACAAATGAAAACTAAAATCAGCCTTATTCTGAGCACATTTATTTGTGTTCTGTTTTTTGCCTCCTGCGGTCCGACAAAGGAAGATGCAATAAAATATAATGATAAGATCATTCATGCGCAGCGAAAAGTTGTGGATAAGGAAAACGACCTGCTCAGATATATCAAAAGCGGTTCACTGAATAATGCCACACTGGATGAGAAATACGACAGTCTTGCCAAACAACTTAAAGAATCTACAGAAACTGTAAATAATGCTGAAGCTTTCGACGGGAAAACTGATTTTAAAGATGCGACCTTAAAGTTTTTCTCTGTTTACAAGAGTGTTGTAGATAAAGAATATAAAGACTGGATGAATAATTTAAAAACGCCTGAAGACAAAGTGGATCAAAAGGTGTTGGACGAAGAAAAATATCTTGTAGCTACCATCAACGAAAAGCTGGATAATGCTCATAGTGATTTCAAATTAGCCCAGAATAACTTTGCTGTAAAATATAAATTTGAAATATCAAAAGACAAGTAACCCTCTCATTATTGTTACAGAATATAAAAAGACCTTGCGACCGCAAGGTTTTTTTATTGCCCTGTCTTAAAGGGCATGGTTAATGAAATCCCTGAAAACAATGAGCTTTGGCATTGAACAGGGAATGTTTACGAAGTATTGTAAAATCTGTAACTTTGCACGATAAATTAATGCATTATGGAACTTAGCGAACAGGAAGTATTGCGCAGGCAATCACTCGAAGAATTACAGAAACTAGGAATCAATCCTTATCCTGCCGATCTTTTTGAAATCAATGTTACGGCAAAAGATATACTGGAGAATTTCCCTAAGGACAATACCATTTACCAGGATATCAGCATGGCAGGGCGTATCATGACACGCAGGATAATGGGGAATGCTTCATTTGCAGAGTTACAGGATCCCACGGGAAGGGTGCAGCTTTATTTGAAACGCGATGATATTTGCACAGGAGAGGATAAAACTTTATACAATACTGTATTCAAAAAGCTGCTTGATATAGGCGATATCATTGGTGTCAAGGGATATGTGTTTGTTACGCAAATGGGAGAAATAACCGTTCATGTTAAGGAATTCAAATTGCTTTGCAAATCGCTGAAACCATTGCCTGTTGTAAAGGAGAAAGACGGAGTAACCTACGATGCATTCACTGATCCGGAACAGCGCTATCGTCAGCGTTATGTTGACCTGATAGTAAATCCGCAGGTAAGAGAAACCTTTGTTAAACGTTCTAAGCTGGTCAATTCCATGCGTTCCTTTTTAAATGAAAAAGGATACCTCGAAGTGGAAACGCCCATACTGCAACCTATCTACGGAGGCGCTGCTGCAAGGCCTTTCACGACTCATCATAATTCGCTCGACACGACTTTGTATCTCCGCATTGCAAACGAGCTTTACCTGAAACGCCTTATTGTTGGCGGTTACGATGGCGTGTATGAATTCTCGAAAGATTTCCGCAACGAAGGTATGGACCGTTTTCATAATCCCGAATTCACGCAAATGGAATTGTATGTGGCGTACAAGGACTATGAATGGATGATGAATGCCGTGGAAGAAATGGTGGAACGGATAGCATTGGACCTTCACGGAACTACAGAAGTAAAGGTTGGAGAGAACACCCTCAACTTTAAGCGCCCGTGGAAAAGATATACCATGTACGAAGCGATACAGCATTTCACCGGCATTGATATTTCGGCGATGGATGAAAAGCAGTTAAGGGAAACCGCCTGCAAACTGGAAGTGAAGATAGATGATACCATGGGTCGCGGGAAACTGATAGATACTATATTTGGCGAGAAATGCGAACCTAATTTAATACAGCCTACTTTTATTACCGATTATCCTGTTGAGATGTCGCCGCTGGCAAAGAAACACCGCAGCAAAGAAGGACTGGTGGAACGTTTTGAAGCTATCTGCAACGGAAAAGAAATTTGCAATGCTTTCTCCGAACTGAACGACCCCATTGACCAGCGCAAGCGTTTTGAAGCACAGCTTGAATTAGGAAAACGCGGCGATGAAGAAGCCATGGTGCTTGATGATGATTTCCTCCGCGCTATTGAATACGGCATGCCGCCTACAGCAGGACTTGGCATTGGCATTGACAGACTTACCATGATAATGACCAACTCGGCATCCATACAGGATGTGCTTTTCTTCCCGCAGATGCGCCCTGAGAAAAAGGCTGTTGTGGTTTCGAATGACGAATTTACTGCATTGGGAATACCTGCCGAATGGATACCTGCTATAATAAAAGCAGGCTATACAACAGTTACTGCTTTGAAAGAAGCCAACCCGAATAAGTTATTTAATGACTTGTGCGGACTGCGCAAGAAGCTTAAAATGGATATCCCTGCGCCTACAATAGAGCAGGTGAAAACATGGGTAGCTTAACGAGTGGTTTAAGTATTTAATTTCCCTGCCTACTGGCAAGGCAGGCAATATCGAATATCAAAGGCCGAATTTCCAAGTAGTTTTAACCACAGAGAGCACTGAGAAGGCACAGAGTACACGGAGAAATTGCCTACTGCCTACTGCTGCTGCCTACTTTTACTTGTTCGTTTGTTCAAAAAAACTTCCCCACAGGCAGGCGAGCGCGAAACTTAACGAGCTGAATAAAGGGGAAATTTGATAGCGTTGATTATTTAAAACCCACCCTTTTATTACAATTAAATAGTAATTTTGGCAAATTGAAATATTATATTGGAAACATATTGAAATACTTAAAAATAATAAAATAGCTTAAAGGAAAACACTAAAATATCAATATATTACAGCACAGAAATTTTCAATGACCAAAGAGAACGAAATAGAAAACAGCCTGATCGAGAAATTAAAAGACCTCAAATATACCTATCGCCCAGATATTCGCGACAGGGATACACTTGAGCTTAATTTTCGAAAAAAATTCGAAACTCTTAATCGGGTAAATTTAACAGATGCAGAATTCAATCGCTTGTGCGATGAAATCGTCAATGCCGATGTATTCACCACATCTAAAAAATTACGTGAAATAAATTATTTTCAACGTGAAGACGGCACTCCCCTAAATTATAAACTTGTAAATATTGATGACTGGTGCAAAAACGATTATGAGGTCATCAACCAACTGCGTATTAATACCAATAACAGCCATCACCGTTATGATGTAATTCTGCTTATTAACGGAGTACCTATTGTACAAATTGAGCTAAAGGCGCTCGATGTTAGACCACACCGAGCCATGCAACAAATCGTTGACTACAAAAAGGAACCTGGCAACGGTTACACCAATACGCTTTTATGCTTCATGCAGCTTTTTATTGTCAGCAACAGGGCAACAACATATTACTTTGCCAACAACAATAATCAACACTTCAGCTTTAATGCCGACGAGCAATTTTTGCCTATTTATCAATTAGCAAGTGAAAAAAATAAAAAAATTGCTCATTTGGACGACTTTACTGAAAAGTTTCTTGCCAAATGCACCCTTGGCGAAATGATCAGTCGCTATATGGTACTTGTGGCATGTGAACAAAAACTATTGGTAATGCGCCCTTATCAGATTTATGCAGTAAAAGCAATAGTTGCCTGCATTCATCAGAACCGGGGCAATGGATACATCTGGCATACTACCGGCAGCGGCAAAACCCTCACTTCATTCAAGGCTTCTACGCTGCTCAAAGATAATCACGATATTGAAAAATGTCTTTTTGTTGTTGACCGTAAAGACCTCGACCGTCAAACCCGCGAAGAGTTTAATAAATTTCAGGAAGGTTGTGTAGAAGAAAATACCAACACCGAAACGCTTGTTAGACGTATGTTGTCCGACGATTATGCTGATAAAGTGATAGTCACCACCATTCAAAAACTTGGACTAGCGCTCGACCCCGACCACAGGAAAAACTATAAAGAACGGTTGCAACCTCTTAGCGATAAGCGCATAGTTTTCATTTTCGACGAATGCCATCGATCCCAGTTTGGTGAAAACCACAAAGCTATTAAAGAATTTTTTCCTAACGCACAACTCTTTGGGTTTACCGGAACGCCAATCTTTGAAGACAATGCTACATACCAGAAAATAGAAGGGCAGCAGGCATCATTACAAACCACAAAAGACATTTTTCAGAAACAATTACATGCCTACACCATAACCCACGCAATTGACGACAAAAACGTGCTGCGTTTTCATATTGATTATTTTAAACCTGAAGGTAAAACTAAACCCAAAGCAGGTGAAGCCATCGCGCAACAAGCCGTGGTTGAAGCCATAATTTCAAAACACGATGCCGCAACAAATTCGCGCCGATTTAATGCTTTATTAGCCACTTCTTCCATTAACAACGCTATTGAATATTACAGTTTATTCAAAGAAATTCAACTTAAAAAACTAAAAGAAAATGATGGTTTCAAGCCTTTAAATATTGCCTGCGTTTTTTCCCCACCTGCCGAAGGCAACAAAGATGTCCTGCAAATACAGGAGGACTTGCCACAGGAAAAAGCCGACAATGAAAAAGCACCCGAAGAAAAGAAAAGAGCGCTTAAAACTATTATTACTGATTATAATAAGAGATACAAAACTAACCACAGCATTAATGAATTCGATTTGTATTATCAGGATGTGCAGCAACGCATAAAAGACCAGAAATACACTAATGCCGATTACAAACATGAAAACAAAATTGATATTGTGATTGTGGTTGATATGCTACTTACAGGCTTCGACTCAAAATACCTCAACACCTTGTATGTGGATAAAAAGCTCAAACATCATGGGCTGATTCAGGCCTTTTCGCGTACCAATCGAATACTTAACGACAGCAAACCCTATGGCAATATACTCGATTTTCGCCAGCAAAAAGATGAAGTGGACACTGCTATTGCCTTGTTTTCAGGCGAAGATATTACCCGCGCCAAAGAAATACGGTTGGTTGATCCTGCGTCGGTGGTAATGAATAAATTTGAAAAAGCCGTTTCAGACTTGGATAAATTCATGAAGTCACATGGACTTGAATGTAAACCCGAAGAAGTAATCAACCTAAATGGTGATGAAGCCAAAGGAGAATTTATTAATTTCTTCAAAGAAGTGCAACGTCTTAAAACCCAGCTCGACCAGTACACCGATTTAAGTCAAGAACTAAACACTAAATTAGAAAACGTTTTACCAGAAGATCAGCTACGCGCATTTCGTGGTGTGTATCTCGATACTGCTAAACGCCTGAAAGAAATGCAAGACAAAGGCGAAGAGGCAGCTGGCCAATTTGACCAATTGGATTTTGAATTTGTGCTTTTTGCATCGGCGGTTATAGATTACGACTATATTATGGGGCTGATAGCAAAGTATACCCAGACCAAGCCAGCTAAGCAAAAAATGACCCGAGAGCAGCTTATTAACCTGCTTAGTTCAAGCGCCAACCTGATGGATGAACGCGATGAGATAGTGGCATACATCAATAGCTTACTGGCTGGCAAAAGCTTAAACGAAAAAGAAATTCATGATGGCTATCAAACCTTTAAAACTGAAAAATTTGCTAATGAACTGGCGGCAATTGCCGAAAAACACGGGCTTGAGACTGCCGCCCTACAAATCTTTGTGAATGATATTATTAGACGCATGATTTTCGATAGTGAACAATTGAGCGATTTGCTTGCGCCATTTGAATTAGGATGGAAAGTCAGAACACAAAAAGAACTTGCCTTAATGAAAGCCTTATTGCCACTTTTAAAAAGATTAGCCCAAGGGCGTGAAATTTCAGGATTAGCAGCATATGAATAAACAGACTACAAAAGCACTGGTACCTAGGTTGCGTTTTCCTGAGTTTCGGGATTATGTCGAATGGGAGGAGATGCCATTACGTAATTTAGGTCAGACAATTAGTGGCTTAAATGGAAAATCTGGTTCCGATTTTGGGTATGGCAAACCGTATGTTACTTATATGCAGGTTTTCAAATGTGCCTGGATTGATTTCAAACAATGTGGTAGAGTAATGATTGCTGATAATGAAAAACAAAATACATTACAACTTGGTGATATACTTTTTACTACATCATCTGAAACACCTGAAGAGGTAGGCTTTGCCTCAGTGTTATTAGAATCCCCACCTGAACCAACCTATTTGAATAGTTTTTGTTTTGCTCTCAGACCTGTCAACTTAAATGTACTCATTCCTGATTTCTCTCGCTATCTTTTCCATAGTCCCATTTATAGAAAATTAATTATAATATTGGCTCAGGGAATTACTAGATATAATATTTCAAAAGCTGCGTTCCTGAATTTAAGAATACCTATTCCAACTTACGGGAAAGAACAACATAAAATAGCCGATTGCCTTACTTCTATTGACAAACTTATTAATTCCCAAAGTCTAAAACTCGACATTCTTAAAATTCATAAAAAAGGATTGATTCAGCAGCTATTTCCTTCCCAAGGAGAAACAGTGCCTAAACTGCGTTTTCCTGAATTTAGAAGTACTCGGGAATGGTCAGAAACAAAATTGGGCACAATTGCAGAATCAATTAATGAAAGGGCAGGAGAAAATAAATATATATTAATGAGTGTTACTTCTGGTTTAGGTCTTATTCCTCAAAAAGAAAAGTTTGGAAGAGAAATAGCGGGAAGTCAGTATAACAAATATTATGTTATTAGGAAATGGGACTTTGCGTATAATAAAAGTGCTACCAAACAATATCCGGAAGGCTATATAGCAATGTTGAAAGATATTGAAACTGCCGCAGTACCTTATAGTATTTTTACTTGTTTTCGCATCATTAATAAAAAAATACTTCCTCAATTTTTGGATTATTTATTCCATGATAATTTCCATGGCAAATGGCTTCGTAAGTTCATTGAGGTTGGAGCACGCGCACACGGTTCATTAAATGTTGACACAGGAATCCTTTTTAAAATGCCAATTGTTTTTCCTTCACTTAATGAACAACAAAAAATTGTTGATTGCCTTTCCTCCCTTGATGTACTGATTGCTATCCAAAATCAAAAACTCGAAGTTCTCAAATTGCATAAAAAAGGTTTGATGCAGCAGCTTTTCCCAAACATTAAAGATAACAGCAAATGAGTAATCAATAATAAAATATAATGAAAACACTGGCTACTCAGCTTTACGAACTCAATAAAAACATTATTCTTGTTTATGCCTTTAATGGAACGGGCAAAACAAGGCTTTCTGTAGCATATAAAGATTTAACTAAAAGTAAAAATAAGGGCAAGCATTCAGGTGTTTACTACAACGCATACAGCGAAGATCTGTTTTTCTGGGATAACGACAACGAGCATGAAGGTTCTAATATTCGGTTATTACTTCATCAGAGCAATCTTAATCAATTTCATGCATCATTAGACGAAAGTAAACTTCTGGAAAAACTTGCGCCTTACAAACCTAAATTTAATTTTAAATTTAATTTTTTCGGCAATGTTGCAGAGGGTATAGAATCTGTTCAGTTTTTTGTAAAAAATGAAGAAGGTACTGAAACAAAAGAAACTTCCGAAACTGCAATCAAGATTTCAAGAGGAGAGGAGCATATATTTATATGGTGCTTTTTTCTTGCACTTTTTGACATTGAGGGATTAACAGGCGAAGGAAAACAATCCAGCCACTTTTTTATTGACGACCCCGTAACAAGCCTTGATGAACACAACATCTTTGTAACTGTTGCTTCTGTAATGGATTTAATAGAACGTCATTTTAAAAACAGAAAAATTATTATCACCACTCACCATGTTTTTTTCTTTTCAATATTAGCCGACTGGCTCAAAAAAGGTGGGAAAAAGGATTCCTATAAGAAACATCTTCAACTTCACATATTAAAGAATACTGATGAAGGAATAAAATTTGTAGGCCACGACAGCGATGTATTTTTGTACCATCTAGAACTGCTGCAAACGCTCAAAAAGGCTATTGATGAAAACATGCTTTTTGCATACCACTTCGCAATATTGCGTCAGATATTGGAAAATATAAGTTCTTTTCTCGGTGTCGGACGTTTCTCATATGTTTTGGAACAGATTGGATTTACTGATATTGAAGAAATAGCTCAGATTATGAATACCATGTCACATAAGAATATTTTTCGTTACGAAGCTAAAGAAATGGTCCCCGATAATGAACGGATATTTAAAGATATTTTTAAACGAATACAAGATAAATATAATTTTACATTACACAGGTAAAAAACAATGACCTTAAAAGACCAAAAACAATTAGGCACTACTCTATGGGGAATAGCTGATAAATTACGCGGTGCAATGAATGCCGATGACTTCCGCGATTACATGCTGTCGTTCCTATTCTTGCGTTATTTATCGGATAATTACGAAACCGCTGCTAAAAAAGAACTGGGAGCCGATTACCCTAAAATGAAAATTAATTCTAAACGCACCCCTTTATCTTTATGGTACGAAGCCAATGCCGGTGATATTGCTGAATTCGAAAAGCTGATGCGTCGCAAAGTGCATTATGTAATCGAACCGCAATATTTGTGGAGTAGCATTGCCGAGCTGGCTCGTACTCAAAAAGGAGAGTTATTGGGAACACTGCAGGATGGGTTTAAATATATCGAAAACCAATCTTTTTCCAGTACTTTTCAGGGCTTATTTTCAGAAATAAATCTCAATTCCGATAAGCTGGGAAGAAATAGTACCGAACGTAATGCTAAACTATGTACCATTATCCAGAAAATAGCCGAAGGCATTGCCAAATTTTCCACCAACAGCGATATATTGGGCGATGCTTACGAATACCTTATTGGTCAGTTTGCATCAGGTTCAGGCAAAAAAGCAGGTGAGTTTTATACACCTCAGCAAATTTCTACCATTCTTTCTGAAATTGTTACTCTCGATAGCCATGAACCCGCCACTGGTAAAAAATCAAAGCTTGATAAGGTGCTTGATTTTGCATGTGGTTCAGGTTCGCTATTGTTGAATGTACGTAATAAGATGGGCAAGCATGGTATTGGTAAGATATACGGACAGGAAAAAAACATCACCACATACAACCTCTCACGTATGAATATGCTTCTGCATGGCGTAAAAGATACCGAATTTGAAATACACCATGGCGATACATTGATCAACGATTGGAATATCTTGAAGGAAATGAATCCGGCAAAAAAACTGGAATTCGATGCAGTTGTGGCAAATCCGCCTTTCAGCTATCGTTGGGAACCTTCCGAAACATTAGCCGAAGACTTCCGCTTCAAAAGATACGGTGTTGCTCCAAAATCGGCAGCCGATTTTGCTTTCTTGCTTCACGGCTTTCATTTTCTGGCTCAACAAGGTACTATGGCTATTATTCTACCCCACGGTGTTCTATTCAGAGGCGGAGTTGAGCAGCGTATTCGCACTAAACTATTAAAAGATGGTCATATTGATACCGTGATAGGTCTGCCTGCCAATCTTTTCTTTTCAACTGGTATACCCGTTTGTATATTAGTGCTGAAAAAGTGTAAAAAACCCGACGACGTACTTTTTATAAATGCAAGCACAAGCGAACATTTTGAGAAAGGTAAAAGGCAAAACCATTTACGTGACGGAAAAGACGGAGGGCCAAATGATATTCGTGATATTGTTGATACCTACAAGTACCGTAAAGAAGAAAATAATTATTCTCGTTGTGTATCAATGGAAGAAATTAAGAAAAACGATTACAACTTAAATATTTCACGCTACGTTAATACAGAAACATTCGAAGATATAATCGATCTTAAAGCAGTAAACAAAGAGTTGATTCAAATTGAAAAGGAAGCTGCTAATGCAGCTAAAAAACATAATAAGTTTCTAAAAGAATTGGGTTTGCCACCGATTTAACCTTAATACTAAAAATATAAAATTTAAAATATGAAACAAAAGACCAGTGGTGCTGGTCTTTTTTATTTTTTAAAGCGATGGCTTATTTGCTCTTTTGACGGCCTATATATTCGTTCATACCCCTCAGCCAAAATCCAAAGTTCCGCTGTTACTATCGTTATCGCCGCTGTTACTATAGTTATTTCCGCTATTACTATAGTTATTTCCGAAGTTACGATAGTTATTTCCGCCATTACTATAGTTATTTCCGAAGTTACGATAGTTATTTCCGAAGTTACGATAGTTATTTCCGCTATTACTATAGTTATTTCCGAAGTTACGATAGTTATTTCCGAAGTTACTATAGTTATTTCCGCTGTTACTATAGTTATTTCCGCTGTTACTATAGTTATTTCCGAAACTACTACTGTAAAACTTGAAAAACGGATTGAACATAGCGCAGAAATTAAAAAGCCTGCCCGAAAGACAGGCAGGCTTACTGTTGTTAGCCTTGTATATTCGCAGATTCTGCAATACTATTACTGTATCACTACATATACCCAGTCGCTCCAGGTGTAATGATCAACGCCATCGGTGAAAGAAGCTTTATGTGCCCTTGTAGCTTCAATGGCAGTAGCTGCCTTTAGCGAAGAAGGAACTGTTGTAGGAGTAACCGGCAAACGCTTAACCGGCAAAATGCTGGCTTCGCGGAAAGCATAAATAGAACCGCTTTTCAGGTTTTTAATATGTATATCCACCTCAAGAGTTACTACAGGGTTTGCCAGGGTGGTAGGTGGTACGCCCCTGGTGGTGGTAATGCCATATTCCCTGATATAGCCTGCATTCTTAGCCACAGCCTTGGAAGTAACATCGGCTGTTCCTATGCTCTTAGAAACCACTTTGAAATATTTGGGTGGTTTATGGGCAGCCTTTTTAATTTTAAACCCTACTCCGCCAACCACGGTAACGCCGGCCGTTACATCACCGGCGGCTATGGCGGCATCCCTCGCCACACTCTGCACGTAAAGAGCCACCTTGTTGAACATGTTTATTAAAATGTTTCGCTGGGTGGTAACCTGCGATTTGGTGGCTGTGGGCGGAACAGCCTTATAGGCATCGTAGGTATTCATTGTTACCGTTGCCTGCGAATGAAGAGCCGCATCGGTAACAGGCGGAGTATTGGTCAGCGGATTTGCCGACGTATGCACGTGCTGGGCATCATCGCACAAGGTTAAGGTACTCCATGTTTTTTTGGCTAACAACACCACGATAAGTGGTAAATTTTTAATGATAATCGCCAGAACTATCCAGCGGCTTATCCAATTCATTTTTGTTTTCATTTTTTTTGTTTTTTAGATTAATAAATAATTTAATTAATGTTGATACAAAGGTATTTTGGTATTTATGCGTAACCTATTTTACGCATAACTACCTTTTGAAAAAAATCAGTTATTTAACATATTTCACGTGCGGTATTAATTTTCAGCCTTTGTTTCGCGGGGGTGTGCGGTTCAATAATTCCTTCAGCATCATATAAAGCACATCATTGGTAATATGCTGCGGATGCCCGTCTTCAGGTTGTTCTTCATGATCCAGCAAATGAGAATAGTCGGGGAAATAAGTTTTGATCAGCCCGTTCCAGTCCTTTTCGCCATCAGTGGCATACAATGCTGTTGCATCGCGCAGGTGTTTGGTAGCGCCATGAGGAGTTTTATAATTGAAAAACCGTTTCATGCAATCCTCTGAAATACCATTTTGATATATGGCACCAAGCAGTGAAAACCTGCATGAATTATCGGAAATGTATTTACTGACGGCTTTTGTAAGGTCGGGTATAAAACTGTTGCAGCCGGTTTTATGACTGCGAATCTCTTTTTCATTGAATGTATGCAGTACAAAATCCTGTATTGTCTTTGGCACTATTACAGATGTGGCGTTTTTCATGGCACGTACTCTCCGTTTATGTCATAATAAAGATTTTGGTCAGACAGAGCCGATTCACCTGGAACGACAGTGAAAGGAGAATCGTGTCGAAGTCGACCATTACGAGCCACTCTTCGACACGTCTGCCAACTGGCTGACGGCTCTGAGTGACTCGCTTATTTAAATAAAGGTTTGGTGTATAATGTAATGGAGGAAAGCAGAAGCTTTGTTTGCTCTCGGTTGCTCTTGCAGTATGTACTGTATAAAATAGCATCTTACACTTGCTTTAGCCGCTTCAAGTGGGCTTGTTTTATTTCCGACTTGTGCTAAAAAAGTAAAGATGTTTACATAAAAATGAATTAGTGATTACTTTATTTTAATATTCCGGAATAAAGTTACAATATTATTTTGCCTAAGTCAAGTTTTTTAACATATATTTTTGCAAAGATTAATATCTTAACAATAAATTTACAAAATAAGCATGTATATGGGAAATATTATTTCTTTTCCGATCTGGAAAATTTCAGCAAAGCCACCACTTCAAAAACCGTGTATGCCACGTACAGTATGAAAAAGGAGAGTATAAAAGGAACGGCATCATCTTTATGTGTGTAAACATAAAAAAGCAAAACAGCCATAAAAAGCATAAGTTTGACAAAAGTAGCAAGCATATAACGGTTCACGTAACGGTTAAATTTCTGTTCGCTGCTTTTAATAAGGTAACTGTAAAACAGCGCTGTAGCCGAAAAAAAGAAAGGAAACAAAAATGGCAGCACAGGACTGAAATAACTTTCGGGCAGAAAGCGTTTAAGCCCGTAATAAACAATGCCAAGCAAAACAGTAAAAAGCAAAAGCTGAAGAATGAACCTGTTCTTTTTCATCTGTTATTTTTTTAACAGGTCTCTGGTAACATACCAAACAGCAAACCCCACCGATAACATTGATAAAAGCACAGTGAATAAAGGAATTTTAAATTTCAGGTATTCATCTAATTTGAAGCCGCAAAAAATACCGCCCGCAATAATTACCAGCATTTGCAAAGCCATGCTGGAATAACGCGCATAATCAAACAATGGTCTCTTTTGTTTTTGAGAGTTCATTTGTTTTCAGTTCTATTTTATCGCCGAACTTTTGTTCTTTAAAAGGAGCTTGATTGTTCATGCTGCACGAACCCGAAAACAGCGCACCCGGCTCAATGGCAAGTTTATTGGTAATAACATCGCCGTTTAATTTGGCGGTAGCTTTTAACGATAACAATTCGGCTACTGTAACAGTAGCTTTAATGACACCCGAAAAATCGGCATTCTGGCAATTCACTTCGCCTTCAATATTCCCTGTGGTCCCTACAACCAGTTTGCCTTTTGAATTAACCGAACCAATAAGTGTTCCGTCAATTCGTATGTCTCCGGCCGATTTAACATCGCCTTTAATAACGGTACCTGCACCAATCAGGTTTATAGAAGGGGTTTCCTGTTCAAAACTCTTTGCCATATTATTGTTTTTTAATGATTATTCTGAAACAAATTTAGAGAAATTAATTTTCCCTGCAAAACAAAAGAAAAAATATTTTATGAAAAATATCAATGCAGATAGTTTTTAGTAAAGAAAAGATAGTAGTTATCCTCATCCTTATTCTTATACATTTTCGTATAATTATCTGCGGAGATCACAAATTGTATGCAATCCGAAGGCTTTAGCTTGGAAAAGATATCCTTATTGTTTTTAATGTCATTATAATAAAGCATAGCTTTTTCTTTATCCTGAAAATTGGCAATGGTAACGATTTGCTGATTGTCGTTCAGGTAAATATTGCTTATGGTGAGATTGTCCCTGCTGAAATTCTTGGTATTGTAATCAGAGATTAAATTTTTAAGATCAGATATTTTTACTGATTTACTAAGCGTAACGATCATCACATAAAGATGAACGGCATCTTCATCATACACAAAGTTTCTCCTGGCGGCAGCTTTTGCGCTGTCGGCGGCAGCAGCTTTTTTAACTGTCCCTGTAAAAAACTCAATAAGATCCAGCGCTTTTGGCCTTACAGGGCTTGAGTGGTATTTGGTAATTATCGATTGCAATGTTTTAATACAATCCAGGCTGTCCATTTTTTCTCCATACGCAACAGCTTGCAGGTAAATGAACTTAGGCAAAATAATGGAATCCTTTTTGAACAGATCAATGGCCTGATTTGCTTTGGTGATCACCGTATCCCACATGCCTGCATTAAAAGCATCATAAGCATCCTGATAGAGCGAAGCAATTACATCTTTATTTTTAGCTGTTACCCTGTGAAAATTCGGATCTTTAATGATGTTACAATAATCGCCATCGGGGTCTTTCGTGCAAATCAGGTTTTTATAATAATCCCGCTTGGTTTCGTCAGGCATGTCGTTATAAACCGTGTATAGCTGATAACATGTTTTCTCATAATAAGCGCCATTGTCGGGATACCTTTTCAACAGGTTGCTATAGGCATCAATGGCTTTTGGAATGTCTTTCAGGTCGTTCTGATAAATTGACCCAATATTAAATAAAGCTTCGGCAATTTTATCATTTGATTTTTTAATATCGTCATCTGTCTTGGGAATATTTTTCAGATAATATTTTTTATCTTTCAACTCGCTTAATGTGGCCTTTTTCGTAGTATCTGTCATGGTTGAATCTTCTTCCTCAGTAATTCCAAAATCGGTTTGTGCTACTTTGTTGCTCAATCGCCAAAGGTCTTCCAGCTTTCTGTTTCCCCATTTTTTTACAAATTCGACTTTCCCTGAATTCACAGAAGCGGGATTGTAAAAATACCAGGAGCCGCTGTTCTGAGTATTGTTAGCACTGGCATTAGCCAAATCGAGTTGCTTCTGGTATGCTTCCTGTTGTTTTTTTTGCTCATCCAGTATGACTTGTGTGATGATGCCTTCAACTACTTTGTTTTGTTCTGCAGATGTCATTTTCGAAAGCTTTTGAAGGCTGTCCTGCATTTCCACGACCTTTATATTTTTTACAAGACTTCTCAGTACCTTGGCTAATGCGGCTATATTTTTATAATCGGGATAGTCTTTCGGAAGCACGGTCATTGTGCTGTCGAAATATGCTTCTGCCTGTTCATATTCAGGTCTGTTATAATATAATTTAGCAAGCTTAAGGTATGATGTTGCTTTCTGCGATTTGTTCGAAACACTTTTATCTGCTGATAATTTATAATTTGTAATAGCGCAGGTCGTGTCGTTTTCTTTCATGCAAATTTCAGCAAGCGCAAAATATATCTGGTCAAGGTATTCCTTATTTTTCGGATCCTTGGCCATTTTATAAAGCAGTTTCTTTATTTCTTTGCTGCTTCCGCTTGATGCAGTATAACAAACCGCCTCGTTTATCTTTGAATTAAACGACATCACGTATGAGGGATTCGTCTTGATCACTTTTTTATATAATTGAGTGGCGGCATCCAGGTTCCCGTTTTTTTGATATATCTGTGCAAGAATAAAACGAAGCCTGGCACGCACAGCTTTCTTCCTGTTTTTGTCTATGGCGGAAATAAGATATTCTATGGCAGATTTATAATTTCCCTGCTTGATATGGTAATCGGCATAAACCATTGGAAAAGCCTTTATTGCAACCTTTGGAAGTTTTGTTTTGTCCATTTTGTCAGCAACAAAATCAAGAGTGGATTCTGCTTTTTCGTATTGCTTCAGTTCATCATTTGCGCGGGCCAGCCATAACATCGCCGAATATTTGGTGGAATATTGGGGGTGAGTTTTTATAATATATTCGAATGTTTGTAAAGCCAGTTTATATTCCCGTTCATAGAAATACGATTTCCCCACCAGCAAATAGCCTTCCGGTATCCAGCGAACATATTCCTTGTTTTTTAGAAAAATAGAATGCTTTGTTATAACTTTTGACGCTTTTTTAAATGCTTTATCGAAATATGAATTAACGGTAATTGCGTTTTCAGGCGTCCCCAATTCATATATCGGCAGTATTTTTGAGTAATCGTCAACTTGAAGCTTTTCTAATTCGGCAACCCCGGTTTTAAAACTTTCATTTCCGTTAAAGTATGCGTTATCCCTTGCAGTCAGGTTGTTGTAAACCCTGTGCGTAAAAGTGCTTTTCTTGGTAGAGCAGGAATAAAACAATACATATACCAGTGAAAAGATAATGCCAATGCGAATATTAAATGATCTAAATTTCAAATTGTTTGTTTTTATCAGGAACCCTATAACTCTGATTTTACAAATTTATTTTATTTTTTAATAATAATCGTATATTTTTCAAGTTTAAGCTCTTCTATGAGCATTTTCTCTGCTGTTAGTTTAATATTTACGATATTTGCATTTCGCCTGTTCAGGTAACTTAATATTATGTCGACAGGAAAAAAGAAAAAAATAGGGTTTTTCAAGCGCCTTAAAAATAAATATCGCCTTGTGATTATGAATGACGAAACTTTCGAAGAGAGGTTATCGTTCAGGTTATCGCGGCTAAATGTATTCATTGCCATAGGAGCTTCAGTAATTATTTTAATTATCATTACAACGTATATAATCGC
>JBEKEO010000041.1:0-18677 GCA_050013795.1 Bacteroidales bacterium | reverse complement strand
TCTTCAGCACATCCCATACCAGTTCACTCTCAAATCCACGGGATATACAATATACAGCTATTTTGTGGGCTTTCTTAAAGGTGTTAGCTTCTTTAAATTCTTTTGTCTTTTTATCAATTATAGCTTTCAGCGCTTTAAGGTATTCTTTCTCACTAATTTCCTCCATCGCCTTGCGGATACAGTATTCCGTAATCTTCTTGGCTTTAAGCTCATTCATTATTTTAACCCTTCCCCACTTTTTAATCCTGAACTTTCCGCCTGCAAAGGTTCTTGCAAATCGTTCTTCGTTTATAAAACCATCGGAAATCAACTGGGCAATCACAGCTTCAACATCTGCTGAATGCAATCCCCAAGAATATATTTTATCACGAACTTCCTGCTGGCAGCGTTCCTGGTATGCGCAATATTCGCCGGCTTTTTTAAATACCTGGTCTTTGGTGTAAATTTTTCTTCGCTTCTCTTCCATTGAGAAAAGGAATTTTTGCTAAAGCTTTATCTCGTCATCTTCTTTATTGAAGAAGCGATATTCAAGAAAATGATATGAAGACATAGGAACAATGTGTATCCATTTCCCGAACTTCATGAACCATTTGAACCGGATAGAGAAAAGCCCTTTGGTAAGATATGCATATATATATGGATGAATGCACATCTTGAGGTATTTCTCATTTTGTTTTTGAAGTAAATATTTGATATTATTTTCAATATCATCAGTTAAAATTATGCTTGCTTTAATTTCGCCGGAGCCATCGCAAACAGGGCATTTCTCAACAGTTTCAATATTCATTTCCGGTCGAACCCTCTGCCGGGTTATTTGTACTAATCCGAATTTACTTGGAGGAAGAATGGTGTGTTTGGCACGATCATTACTCATTTCATCTTTCAGCCGTTCGTACAGCTTCCTTCGGTTCAAACCGTTGTGAAGATCTATGAAATCAATAACAATTATCCCTCCCATATCACGTAATCTCAACTGCCTGGCCACTTCAGAAGCAGCTTCCAGGTTTACATCCAATGCGTTTTGTTCCTGGTTGTTTTCTGAGTTAGAACGATGACCGCTGTTTACATCTATTACATGAAGGGCTTCCGTATGTTCAATAATCAGGTAAGCGCCGCTTTTGAAGGAAACATTCTTGCCAAATGATGTTTTTATTTGTTTCTCAATCCCAAAGTGTTCAAATATCGGGACTTTACCTTTATATAGTTTTACAATATCCTGTAAATCGGGCGATATTGTGTGGACATAACTCTTAATCTCATCAAAAAGACGGGAATCGTTTACACTTATGCTGTTAAATGATGCATTTAATAAATCTCTCAGAATAGAAGAAGTGCGGTTAAGTTCCCCGATGATCTTCATCGGAGGTTTTGCTGAATTCAATGCACCGACCAATGTATCCCATTTCTTCACTAATTCTCTCATATCGGCATCAAGTTCGGCTACCATTTTATTTTCGGCAACAGTCCGAACTATGATTCCAAAATTCTTGGGCTTGATACTTAGAGCAAGTCTTTTTAGCCTGGTTCTTTCTTCAGGGTTCTTTATTTTCTGGGAAACAGAAACCTTATCAGAAAAGGGAACAAGTACCATGTACCTGCCTGCAAAAGATAATTCTGAACTTACGCGTGGTCCTTTTGTGGAAATAGGTTCTTTTGCAACCTGTACAAGTATCTGTTGGTTGGAATTAAGAACACTGGAAATTTTTCCGGTTCTTTCAATGTCCCGCTCCAGGCGAAATTCTTCCGAGGCAAGATTAGGCTTTTTACCAGACAATGCAAGTTTGGTAAGTTTATTCAAAGATAATATTTGTGTACCCAAATCCAGATAATGCAGAAAAGCATCCTTTTCATATCCGACATCAATAAATGCTGCATTCAGGCCGGGAATAACCTTTTTAACTTTTCCCAGGTAAATATCACCTACAGCATAATTTTTGCCGCTGGTGTCTTTGTTAATCTCAACGAGACGCTTATCCTCAAGCAAAGCTATCACCACTTCGAATGGATTAGCGTCTATGATTAATTCTTTATTCACAATAAAATAACTTTATGTTCTACGATCTCCATTAAAAAAGGGGAGCATCGTGAAGATGAACGAATTGACAGTAAAATCAAATAATAACATCATGCTGTATAATAGCATCATGTTATTATTATTTGAGGAAACATGTTAACGTAATAAAAATAAGAAAAGGATTATTTTTTCTTATGCCTGTTCTTTCTAAGACGTTTTTTACGTTTATGGGTCGACATTTTGTGTCTTTTTCTCTTCTTTCCGCTTGGCATAGAAAACCTTTTTAATAATGATACAATACGTTTCTGGAGAAATTATTTTACGTGTTTCTTCACTTCGTTAACAAATGTCTTGGCTGGCTTAAATGCAGGGATTTTATGCGCAGGAATAATGATTGTAGTGTTCTTCGAAATATTTCTTCCTGTTTTTTCAGCACGTTTCTTCACGATAAAGCTACCAAAACCTCTTAAATAAACATTTTCACCTTTTGCCAATGAAGCTTTAACAGCGTTCATGAATGATTCAACTGTTGCTGAAACAGCAACTTTTTCTACTCCCGTTTTAGTAGCAATTCCTGCTACGATTTCTGCTTTTGTCATAACTTAATTTATTTTTTTTAATTAGTATAATACGTTAAATTGGGGTGCAAAGATATGTTTTTTTTATTCAAATGTAAAAATCTTATTAATTATTTTTTTTATAACATCCTCAATATAAATTTGTTTTATATTTGAAAATGAACTTTACTGCTCAAATTATCAACTGGTACAAGGAAAACAAACGGGATCTGCCCTGGCGTGAAACCCGCGATCCATATAAAATCTGGCTTTCCGAAATTATTCTTCAACAAACAAGGGTTGAACAGGGATTACCCTACTATTTGAATTTTATTAAATCCTTTCCTAACGTCCAGTCCTTAGCAAAAGCACCTTCAGATAATATAATGAAGAAATGGCAGGGTTTGGGTTATTATACCCGTGCCCAAAATATGCATCATACAGCAAAGGTCATTGTTAAAGAATACAATGGGATATTCCCAAATGATATATTTTTACTAAAAAAGCTTAAAGGAATTGGTGTTTACACTGCCGCTGCTATTTTATCTTTTGCTTTTAATAAACCTTTTGCGGTTGTTGATGGTAATGTCCTGAGAGTTATTTCAAGAATATTTGGGGTCAAACAATCCATAGATATTCCGGAAACCAAAAATAAAATCAATAAAATCGTTTCTGAACTTATCTCATATAAAGAACCCGGGCTTTTTAACCAAGCTATAATGGAATTCGGTGCTTTACAATGCGTTCCCCGGAACCCGAAATGCGAAGATTGTTGTATGAACCATTTCTGCTTTGCATTCGCAAAGAATATGGTAAATCAACTTCCTTTAAAAAAGAAAAAGAATTTAATAAAAAAAAGATATTTAAATTATCTCGTTGTCAATTTCATTAAAAATAAGAAGTACTACATTTATCTTAGTAAAAGAACAAAAGATGATATTTGGAAGAATTTATATGACTTTCCATGCATTGAGACCAAAGAGCCAATAGATCCATCTGAACTTATTTTATCTTCTGAATGGAAATCTTTTTTTAGGAATAAGAAACCTGTAATTAAAAACATTTTTGGTGTTTTTAAACATCAATTAACACACCAGATTCTTTATGTGAATTTTTATGAAGTAGTGATAAAATCACCTTTTCAGGAAATTCCTCAAAATTTAAAACCAATATTGAAAAATGAAATAAAGAAATTTGCTGTCCCGCGTGTAGTTGATAAATACATTCAAATGGCACAATATCTCAAATAACTGAATGTATTTTATAAATCATAAAATGTTTAATTATAAATACCAGTGAATTTTTTTCATACTTTTGAAAAGTAAACGAAAGTCAAATCATATAAATTGAATTTTTATGGCAGGAGTAAATAAAGTAATATTAATAGGAAACCTTGGAAAAGATCCTGAAGTTCGTTCCCTTGAAAATGGGACTAAGGTTGCTTCTTTCTCGCTTGCAACAACCGAATCTTACAAAAATAAAGAAGGGCAAAAAGTTGATCAGACCGAATGGCATAATATTGTTATGTGGCGTGGATTGGCTGAAGTAGCCGAGAAATACCTTAAAAAAGGAGGACAGATTTATCTTGAGGGAAAGATCAGAAGCCGTTCATGGGATGATAAGGAAGGAAATAAACGATATACTACTGAAATTATAGCAGATACATTTACCATGCTTGGTTCAAAAAGAGAAGAAACTCCTCAGGCTACAAAAGAACCGGAAACTCCGCCTGTTGCTCCCGGACAGGATGATGATCTGCCATTTTAATAAATTACCGGCAATAATTTATTTTACCGCTCCACTTGCTATTAATGTCGTTTGTCCGGGAAATTAAATTTTCTCAACAATCGAAAATTACTGCAATGGTTTTACCACTTCAATCAATTCAGGCAGATCCATGCCAATATTTTTCAGATGTTCAATCGTCGGAACTCCGTTACTGGTCCAGCCTCTTCTTTTATAAACAGCATCAAGTAGCTGTTCGTAGCGGTCTTCACGATATTTGCGTGTAATAGCAACTTTTTCGGTAGTTGATTTTCCTTCGGGGTCAATGCCGATAAGTTCTTTCATCTGCTTATCGTAGCGTTCCTGCCTCGATTCGTATTCTTCATTGGTAACAGGTCCGCAGGCGCGGTAAGGCTGGGCATCATGCTTGCGCAAACCATATCCTCTGCGGATACTGAATATCCTCTGGAAATTATATACCCTCTCCGATTGTCGGATTATTTCATTTTTATCAATGTTTTTACCCGTAACCGCATTGAAGATAGTAACATAATTATCAACGTGTTCAGGGACTTTAGCAGGTTCATCGGTCTGTTTATTATTTTCCGGCTCCACATCATTCCACGGAAGTTTGCATAATCCTACCAATCCGAACCAGGTACGGAACATAGGGAAATAATGCAGCGCTTCGGCTTTTTTCTCAAATGTCGGTATCTGGTTATTCACCATATCCATAAATATCAGCCATGCTTCATCATGCTGAGGGCCTTTGTTTGTCATGGCATAACCGCCCTGCTGTGCAAGCGATTCTTTGGAAACATACTGAGAATATTCAAGTCCTTTATTTTCCATGCCAATATCCTGCATGAACTTTAGGTCGCCCCAGCCATTCTTAGCAAATAATTCTTTCATTTTGCGGACACCAAGTCCTGCAATTTTTCCAAAACCCTCACCTCTTGCCATTTGGTGCAGCATTTCCATCATGGCTTCCCAGTTTCCAAAATTAAGTTCCAGGCCTCCTGTTCTTTCCTTATTTAATATTCCATTTTCATAACATTCCATGATAAAGGCAGTGAGCGTCCCATAGGTGATTGTGCATATACCATAAGTATCACAATAAAAATTACATTCAATCACATGGTCGGCTTCGAATACGCCAACACAAGAACCAAGGCTTCCGGCAGTTTCATATTCCGGACCATCTACGGTAACTTTAGTTCCTTTATAGGGACCTGTTTTAAGTTCAAAATGATCGACTGCTTTTGCGCATGCCATGGTGCATCCTATCCAACAGCCATCAGGCAAACCTTGGGTAAACTTCGATTTCCATATTTCAGAATGAAGTCCGGCAGCTTTTTCATGGCTTCCGAATTTGAAGTTATGTGTCGGTAACAGATCATAATCATTCATTACTTCAACAAGATGAGCAGTGCCTTTTGTACGCATTTCACACTGTTTGTCATCAAGCTCGCGTATTTCTTTATTGAAACGCTTCCCGCGTTCAGCAATAGCTCCAAGGTCAACAACATTATTCAAATTTCCTTTAACACCGGAATATTTACAGATCAATGCTTTTATTTTTTTATCTCTCAGCACTGTTCCAATTCCGCCACGCCCTGCTTGTTTCAGGCGGCATACTTTTCTTCTGGGATCCCAGAAACTGAAGTTAAGCATGCCGATAAGACTATGTTGTGCTGCCAATCCTGCAGAGACGACGCCTATGTTCATTTTGTCTTTTTCATCATTAGCATACATTTCGGTAAGTTCTTCAGCCAGAATATGACTGTCTATAGATTCTTCCGAAGCTTCTTCTATAGTTATACGCCCGTTGACTCCATCAATTAAAATAATCACTTCTTTCTCAGCTTTACCTTGCAGTTCCACAGCATCAAAGCCTGAGAACTTCATGAAAGGTCCAAAATAACCGCCAACATTGCTGTCGATAACAACATCAGTTTGAGGTGATATAGCAACAACCAATGATTTTCCGGTGCCTGAATATTGAGTGATACCAGCAATAGGGCCGGGCGAAATCACTATTTCATTTTCAGGATCGTTCCATTTGGTGTTGGGTTTTGTAGCATCCCACAGCAGCCGAAGCCCGAATCCTTTGCCTCCAATGAATTTTTCTTTCATCTGTTCGGTAACAGGCTTCTCAGAAATAGTATCATTGGAAACATTAATATACAAGGTGCGGTTGTTGTAACCCTTATCAATCGGGGCTAACTGGTATTTGTATTCTTTCAGCAATACATGTTTCGCTTTCATTTCCTGCACATTCTTCATATAGAATCTCCTATTATGTTATTTCATTAACGGCACAAAATTATAAAATAAGACCATTCAAAAACATTATTTAAAAACTTTTCTCTTTATGAAAATCAGTGCATGTCGGGTATTTTTGTATTATTGCAAAAAAATAAAAATTAATATATTATGAATAATACCGTTTTCAAATTCGACGAACCCAAAAATGAAAAAATATATGATTTCTCTTCTTCCTGCGAATCAAGGGCTAAAATCCAAGCTGAACTGGAAAAGCAATCCAGGCAGGAAATAGAAATTCCTTTAATCATTGACGGGAAAGAGGTAAGGACAGGTAAAACAGCTAAGGTTACCATGCCTCATAACCATAAGCATGTTATTGCCACATATCATATGGCTGCAGAGAAGGACGTTCAAATGGCTATAGCTGCCGCAAGTAAAGCGAAGAAAGAATGGCTTGAGCTGTCATGGGTTGAAAGAGCATCTATTACGTTAAAGGCGGCAGACCTGTTATCCATTAAATACCGCTTTCTGATTGATTCAGCAACTATGCTGGGGCAAGGTAAGGGCGTTTATCAGGCTGAAATTGACGCAGCCTGCGAGGTGATAGATTATATGCGCTATAATGCATACTTCGCATCTGAGATATATTCCAATCAGCCCAAATCAGGATTTGACCAGTTGAACCGCATGGAATACCGTCCGCTTGAAGGATTCATTTTTACTGTTAGCCCGTTTAATTTCACTGCTATTGCTTCTAATTTAAATATGTCGGTCGTGCTGATGGGAAACACTACCGTTTGGAAACCTGCATCAACAGCATTATTGTCGAATTATTATTTGATGAAAATTTTTCAGGAAGCAGGAATGCCTGATGGTGTAATTAATTTCATACCGGGCAGCGGTTCGATGATAGGAAATATGGCATTGCAGCATAAGGATCTTGGCGGTATCCATTTTACAGGTTCCAATGCAACATTTAATTCACTATGGAGAAAGGTTGGTGAAAATCTTGAAACTTATAAATCATATCCAAGAATAGTAGGCGAAACAGGAGGAAAAGATTTCATCTTTGTACATCAGTCGGCTGATGCGCAGGAAGTGGCAACAGCTATTATCCGCGGTGCATTTGAATACCAGGGACAGAAGTGTTCTGCTGCTTCACGGGCTTATATCCCTAAATCATTATGGAAAGAGGTGAAAGAAAGAGTTGTCGGGATGGCTGAAGAAATTAAAGTTGGCGATGTTAAGGACTTTTCAAACTTCATGAATGCCGTGATAGATGAAGCATCATACAATAATATCATGGGGTACATTGAAAAAGTAAAAAAATCAAATGATGCGGAAATACTTACAGGCGGAACAGGTGACAAGTCTGTAGGATATTTCATAAGGCCTACAATAATTCACACCACCGATCCGAAATTCTTCACCATGCAGGAAGAAATATTCGGCCCTGTTATGACCATATTTGTTTATGACGACAAAGATTATGAAAAGACCTTGCATATATGTGATGAGACTTCGCCCTATGCTTTAACAGGTGCCATCTTTTCACGCGAAAGATATGCATATATACAGGCATGCCGTATTCTTCGTTATGCAGCAGGGAATTTCTATATCAATGATAAACCAACCGGCGCTATGGTTGGACTGCAGCCTTTCGGCGGTGCTAGGGGGTCGGGAACGAATGATAAGGCAGGAGGTCCTTTGAATTTATTGCGATGGACAAGCCCCAGAACAATTAAGGAAACCTTTGTTCCTGCAACGGATTATAAATATCCGTATATGAAATAATTGGAATTAAAAAATAACAGCGCTTAAGCTTAATGCTGCTATTTACATCTATCGTTTTGCAAACTACGACAAACGAGGCAGGCGAGCGCGAAACTTAACGAGCGCCATTAAAGGTTGAATTGGTATTGAAGAAAAATGATGTAAATTTGTAAGAAATTGCAAAAAGTTACTAGAAAAGCTCTTCAACCTTTTATATATAAATCAAAAGAGAAGTGATTAATGAACTTAATTGATCAAAATATACGCCTCGCTGCTTTTGACTGGCTTGTTATTCAATCTGAAATATATCCAGATGGTATTCCTTGGTCAATTTTACAAAATGAATTTATTTTCCATGATGAACAAATTACATTGATAGGTGCTAAAGGTATCTGGAAACCTAAACAAATGGAATTACCAATTTCAATAACTACTTCTCATAATGGACCATATGATGATAGTAAAATGGAAGCTGGCAAACTTCTTATTTATAAGTACAGAGGGGATGACCCATATCATACAGATAATGTAGGTTTACGAAATACCATAAAAAACAGAACACCCCTTATTTATTTTATTTCTTTTCGCAAAGGATATTATTATGCTCATTGGCCAGTATTTATTGTAAACGATAATATACCTGAATTAAATTTTTATGTTGATTTAACGGGAACCTTTATAACGCATAACAAAGAAATAAATGATTTTGAATCAGCTGTTGAATCTTCAGCACCTGAAAAACTATATAGTACTTCTCAAATAAAAGTACGATTATATCAAAAAATATTTCGGGAAAATATTCTTATGGCTTATAAGTGTCGTTGTTCTTTATGCAAATTAAGACATAGAGAGTTACTTGATGCGGCTCATATTATTGCTGATAAAGAGGAAAAAGGTATTCCTGTAATTCAAAATGGAATTTCACTTTGCAAAATTCATCATGCAGCTTTCGATAATAATATACTTGGTATTACTCCCGATTATTCAATTGCTGTAAGAAAAGATGTTTTAAAAGAATCAGATGGCCCAATGTTGAAATTTGGAATTCAAGAATTAAATGATAAAAAAATAATATTACCTGCGAATAAAGAATATTGGCCTGATAAAGACCGATTAAATGATAGATTTGAAAGATTTCTTAAAGCAGGTTAACTGAAAATTAAAATAATTAATATTCCCTTTCCACTATTCATAAGCAGGTTTAACTAGCACAGTCTTACTTCTATATTTACCATTATTTCTTGTTTATAAAACATCAGAATTGTAAGTCATTTTTACCAAATAACCATAAACTTCACCTACAAAAATCCCTCCCATTTCCCCATTCATCCCGTTTTCCATGCGTTTCTTTAAAAGCCTTGCATTTTAGTTGGGCAAATTGCACCAACTATTAAAACACTTGCACCAACTCTTATAACGATCGCCGTAACTCTTATAACAATCGCTGCAACTATTATAACACTTGCCGTAACTCTTATAACGATCGCTGCAACTATTATAACACATGCCGTAACTCTTATAACGATCGCCGCAACTATTATAACACTTGCCGTAACTCTTATAACGATCGCCGCAACTATTATAATACATGCCGTAACTATTATAACACTTGCACCAATTATTATAATACTTGCGGTAACTATTACTGTTTTTTACGGTTTTAATGGAAAAATCGTGCTAAACTCAGCAAAATAGAGGGTTTAGTGAAAATTTATTTTTGCACTAAGATGAAGAAAACAAAATGCAATTACTAAATAAAACGGTCAGAAGAGCCGATTCTAGTGTAACTTTTGTTTCCTGTCTATTTGAAAAGCAGCTGGTAGTGGGTTGTTAATGCCTTCCGTCCTTTGAATACATCAGCATATTCATTGACTTATAATCTTTGCAGGTATATCCGGTGTATTTTTTTAAAACATCGTCAGGGATAGACCATTTATTATTGAGAAACGCTGCTTTATCAGATTTGGAAGGTATGCCATAAACAACAAGCGTAGGTTCTTTATATCTTTCGGGAGTTTTTACCCTGGCAGTACCATGAATAAGCGCATCCTTTGATCTATCAATAATGCATGTATCCAGCGGAGTGCCATCCTGTTTGAACAATATTAATTTAAACCGTTGGTCGCTAGCTTCTGCAACTATGTAATTAGGCATATCCAGAGGGTTATAAAAAAAAGCATCCCATACTTTTGATACCATGCTGCCATATCCTTTGTTCCCGCTTCTGCCGGTAACATAATAAACGGTTCCCTGCGAAGGCTTTTCCACAAATGTATCAGCCTTTATTGGATATGAACAGGAAACGCTATGGTCGTGCCCATTAAGGACAAGGTCAATATGGGTTGAATCAATTATGGGTTGCAACATGGCTTTCAGCCCGTCATTCGACCTGGTAGGGCTGTTGTAATATGGCGGTTTATGAAACAGCACTACTTTCCATTTTTTGTTTGTGCTTTTTAAATCCGCACGGAGCCAGTCCAACTCTTCTTTTATCGTGGCGTCGCTGAGTTTTTCTTCCTTAATCTGGCTGTCCCAAACTGCAAAATGAACATCACCGTAATCATAAGAATATATTTCTCCCTTAAAGTACTCAGGAATGTTTTGCTGAGGCACTTTGAACTGCCTGATAAAATATTTTGGTTTCTCATTTCTCATCATGGTGTCCTTAAATATCTCATGATTTCCCAGAACAGGCATTATTGGTATTTTATCCATTACATCCTTTGCCGCATCAAACCAGTTATTCCATTGCATATAAAATCCGCCAACTTCAACAAGGTCGCCCATATTGATAAAAAACTTAGCATCGGGATTTGCTTTATATGCATTGTTGATAGTTGTGCCAAACACTTTGTAGCTCGTATCTTTTGCATTGCCGGTCTGGCTGTCGCCGAAAATTAAAAACCTGAAACTTTTGGTTTCATTTGATTCAGTAGTAAAAGTATTCTTTGCGCTCCGGCTGTTTCCATTTCCAACCCTGTAGCAGTATGTTTTACCTGATTTAAGCCCCTTTAATGTTATCGTATGCAGATTCCATGTGCCCACTTCCGTCTGGAATTTTCCAGAACTGTCTTCCTTTACAGTAATTTCTTTTGCAGCAAAATTTGCCGAATCTTCAATAGCGGTATATTGAACTTCCCCGTTCATATCAGTTATAGCTGTCCGCCACGTGATGGTTTGTGTTGTGTGCGGGTCACCTGACCATGTTAATGTTATATGGTCTGGGATGCCGGACTTAGCTTCTATGCATGTAAATGAATAAACGCAAATAACAAATAAAAAAACAATTGATCTTTTCATTGATGATTTATTATTATGAGAATTTCTGTTTAGCTATTTTTCCTTTGAAGTAATATTGTTCAATCGGAAAAGGTCTTTTGTATTATTTCCTTTGCAGAATCAACGGTTGTCTTCGAAATATCAATAATAACGGGTGTTTTAAAATTCCATTTTTTAATCACATCATCAAGGATTTCATTTCTTACTACCCATATCATTTTATATTGAGAAAGTTCAACAAGCTTTTGTAAACTTTCAGCCCATCCTCCGCCTTCCAGTTCCCACGGGCCAACTTCATCAATAATTAAAATACCGGAAACATTTTCTTTGTATGATGACAGAATATCATTTCCCCACGCTATTGCTTCTGTGCTGAAATAATATTTCCTGAATTTTATCATTCCGGAAGATTCTTTTTCGCTGATAAAATTCATTTCTGTATTGTTAGAAATATTCAAAAGCTTGTATCCTGTTTTAATATTATCATCAAACACGACAAGTGAAAGCAATCCTTTTATTTCGAATCCTTCGGCTTTTGCAGCGGTTATAATTTTTTTCATGAATGATGTTTTGCCTTCTCCTCTGCCACCTGTAACTACAATTATTTTCTGCAAATTATTTAGCTTTTGCGCATGAAGTTTAAGAAAATAGTCGGCTTTATAAATATATGAACCGAATGACGTGATTGGTTTTCGTGTTATTTCTTTCCAGCCCGGCATATTGGAAATTACGGCAGGCAGCGATTCAAATGCAAGTTCCAACGCATAAGGCAGTTGTTTTAAACCAATACTATTAAACCATTTTCCAACAACAGGATTTCGTAATTCCCGCCCAACTACTGCAAATCCAAGTATCATAACGATTGCTCTTAAATTCATTTCCAAGCCAATGACCCAGCCATTATTTTTCCCTGTTGAAAGACTTGTAAACAGGTATGCTGAAAGCATGGTTGTAATGACAAGGAAAATCCAGAATCCCGGTCTTTTCAATGGACGCAATACATGAGGATATTTTAATATCCAGAAAATTGCAAGAACAGCAACTACTCCGACTGTTAAAGTAAGTTTTTGCAAATTGAAAACTGTCAATGCAGCAACAATTACAATGACATTAATAAGTAACATCCATAATGAAAATGTTCCCTGTATCTGTGAAGCTTTTGCTTTGTATATATTGTTATCGCTTTCCGTCTTAAATGTAACATCCATTTCCTTTTTTCTTGCCACCCTTCCGATATAAATACCTATGGCTGATGAAATCAATCCGCCTGCAAGATAAAATATCAAAATGATCTCTATCGGCCACCAGTAGTTATTTGAAACTATTCCCAGCTGATGCTGGAACATGGCTGTAAGCTTTTCATACAGGCTTATAATGTTGGAACCATAAGTGATAACATAACCGAGCAGTACCTGTGCAAGGTTCCACGACATGGCCAATGCGCCGCCGATAAGGAAAGCGATAATACTTTTCCTGAAAGCGAAAGTGGATAATTCCATGAGTAATGCTTCGGAAAAGATACCCAGCATAGGTCCGAAAATCATTGCGCTTGGCGAAATGGATTTCATTAAAGCACAAATAAGTCCTGTTCTCCAGAACAAGCCTCTTTCTGTCCATATCTGCCCGACAGAAACCATAATGATAATTCCTATGGCTGTTAAAATATTACCACAGAATGGTACTCTCAGATTGTGTAAAAAGCTTCCGATTACTATTTCTGATGATGCCCAGAGGCATCCCAGTACAGAAGCTTTAAGCCATATATTACTCAGGTGTTTTTTAGTTGCCATTTATAATACATATTTTCTTTGCACAATATTCAAATAAATGATAACCGGCAGCGCCTTCAGCGATAAGGGTGAACATTTTTTCCGCATTAAGGATCTTTGTAGAGCCGATAATATTTACTTTATGTTTGAATAAAATATCAGGAACAAAGCTGCTGCTGGGACCTACAAGGATAGTTTGCGTATGTGCGGGAATATAATCTAAAAGAGTATCGAGCGTGTTATTTGCCAGTGTTGCTCCTGTTATTACAATTATATCCGACTTGGCAAATGTCTTTTTATAGTCGGCAGCAGGAACATAGAATTGTTTCTGGTTTTCATCAAAAGCATTTTCATTCAGTTCAAGGACAAACAATTTATTCTTTGTAGCTGCAATTTTATTCATGTACGACTGGAAAGCGCCTACAATGCATATCGTTTTCTCTTTGCTCAGATCAAGCAGGTCAATCGGGTCTTTATCTTCTATCACTTTATATTTCAAGTGCGAAATCATTTCCGATGAAACAGCATTCAGCACAGCAAGCCTGACATTATCCAGTATGTCTGATTTTTCAGCTTTTTCAAAAAGATCAAGTATCTTTTGCCCGTGAATTTTTCCGGGAGTGAAAGCACCGAAATTCCTTTTGCTTTTGGAGGAATAACAGCAATTGTCCTCAATTTCAGTTTTTGCAACTCCTGCAAAGCCGCTGGATAATTTTACCGCAGTGAAATGAATTCCTATAACAACTCTTTCAATAGTTGTATTACGGAACATTTCAGCATTTGCTGATTTGATAAAATCATATGTTTCGTTGATGATCATAAAATAGAAGATTCAAAAACTATATTTAACTGCAATAGTAATAAAACGACCTGGACATTGATTCAATTTGCTGTCAATATATATTTTGTTGAATAAATTTTCAACGCCCAAAGACGCATTAAAATGTTTAATAATTTCTCTTTCAAAACGAATATTAATAATAGAATAATCAGGGTATTTATTTATTAAAAGATATCCGTCATCCACGTTCCAGTCGTTGATCCATGCCTTACCTATATATTTCCACATTATGGTTGTGTTAACAATTTTATTCTTCCAGATGATTCCGGCTCCTGCTTTATGAATGGGAATATCAGTAAGATATTTTCCCGTAAGGTTTGAATCAACTTTCGGGTTGTTAACGATGTCCTTACTTATTTGAGCATGAGTATATGAATAATTTACAAAAACTAAAAAGTTATGACTGAGTTCATATTTTACTTCTGATTCAGCACCATAAATCTCTACTTTCGAGATATTTTGTTTTTCCACTACAGGTACTAATGCATAACCTATATTAACTGAATCGCCTGTGCTTGTGTAATACATAAAATCTTTACCGATGCTGTAATATACTGACATATCGGCTGTGCATTTTTTAGTTATGTTAAAATCCAGTCCGCTTTCTAAGGTATATATCAATTCCGGCTTTAAATCAGGATTTGCAATGATAACCTGATCGTGCCTCTGGCCTGAACGGCACATATCATCGAGTATAGGCGCCCTGAACCCTTCTGCTGCCGAAATATAAATACGGGTTTTCTCAGAAAACTGATATTGCGATGAAAGTCTTGGACATAAAGCATTCCAACTATGAGGCTGCATGGAAATATTATTAAATTTATTATAAAACACCATAGTATATGATGGATATTCAATATCAAACAACCCGTTGTGAAACCTTGCAAAATCAAAGCGAAGCCCTGCATTGATGCGGAATTTTTTATTATCCGATACTATTTCATCCTGTATATAAGCAGCATAATTATCCATTTTGCCGGCATTATTGACTATGTCTGATGATGTAAAATAAGTGTCAGTACCGTTAACACCGCCAAATTTATAATCAATACCTGCGGTAATATCATGATTTTTATATTTATAAAAACTCAGCTCAAAATTCCCGCCATCGTCAAGCCTTGTTGAATTAGCCTGGTAAAGCGAATATATTTTTTCATTCATATATTCATATATACGGAAATAATCTTCGTTCACCATATACGCATTGAATTTCCATTTAAAAAAACCTTTAGCGCCGGAATATTTAAGATTTCCTTTGTAAGTGCCATGTTGCTCATAAGCGCCGTATTGGTCGAAAACTTTAAACCCATTGCCTCTCATATCGTCAAAATAATCTAACTGAAGTTCGATATTCTGGTTGTTTTTTAAGTCGCACCCTGCTTTAAATGATGTGTTAATTTCTCTGAGAAATGCAGGAACAATATTAGTATCATCCGTTGTATAATAAACAGGGGGTTCGGTAATGTATCCATCGCTTCTTCTTCCGAATGCTGATGCTCCCCAATAAAAATCAGTTATTTTTCCCTTATATTTATTCATGCCGGAAAAATCAATATTTGATGATACAGTATTATATGTGCCATAATCAATGGATACATCACCTTGAAAGGGATCAACAGGTTTTTTTGATGTCATCTCTATTACTCCACCCATAGCGCCACCGCCGTATTTGGCAGGACCAGGTCCTTTGATAACAGTTATCTGGTCAATATTGTCTTTATTTATCATATTCCAGTTTACTGAACCCTGATCTGCTTTATTTAAAGGAACTCCGTCGAGAATGACTAACGTTCGCGACTGGTCATCGCCAGACATACCGTGCATGGTAACAGTGGCTCCGTTTGCAAAAATACCGGTAGTATTACTCGCCGAAACTCCCGGCGTATAATCAAGTATATCGATCATACTTTGTGCGGGCATTGATTGAATATCTGCTGCTCTGATAATACTCATCCTCATTGGTTGTTCAAGCAAGCCTTTGTTTTTAAATGCCCTTACTTGTATTTCTTTCGAAGTGAAACTGGTATCTTTAAGAAAGACTTTTAAATACAGGTTTTGGCCTTCTTTTAAATCAAATTTCTTTTGGTATTTCTGATACCCGATATAACTGACTGTTAGGATATAATTTCCTGCAGTAATACCGCTAAGGGAAAAGCTTCCGTCATAAGCAGATGCGCAATTAATATTTCTTTCTGATAAAAAAATATTGGCGTTAGGCAATGGCTTATTGTCCGATGCATTTAATATAATTCCTGAAACAGTTGCATACTGTACATTCTGGCTGACACAAAAAAGAGGAAGAAAGAAAAATATATTTATGATTCTGCGCATTTATTTTTCTTTAACCGGCAAGATGAAATTGTTTGAAGAAGGTAATTCTATTTATTGCTGAATTTTTAATGCTATGACCATTTTACCTGTTGCAGATGAGTCGGCAGATATAATATGTATCAGTCCGAATTTCCCAGAAGTGGTTTGAAATGGAACAATTTTTCCGGCATAGGCAAACCTGAATTTCATCTTTCCCCATACTGGGTGATAGGAAACGATGAGCAGGCTGTCATTTTCCGCTGCATTAAAATCGGTAGCAGTTAAGGGAGCATAGGTTCCGTTATCCAGGCTGATATCCCATGCTGTATAATTACGGGTGGCCCAGCTTGTAATGCACGGATAATACGTTTGTGCATAGGTGCTGCCGTTATCCATTTCGCCTGCTGATGAAAGTACGGGCGTTGAATTACTAGTTGATATTTCGTAATAGATCAGCATATTCACTTTGGATTGATTTGCTGTTGCCGAATCAGTAAAATACACCTGTCCTGTATATGGATCAAGGAAATTCCCGTAAGCGGTGTTACTCTGATATCCAAGTGTTATAGAAGGGAAATAATAAATGCCGCCAAAAGTTGAATTTGGATCTTTATAAACAACCAAAGATATACTGGTTGACATACGGTTCCTGTCCATCACTGTGAATACCCATGTAGCCTGAGCTTCCGTATTCTGATAAAAAGTCAGGTTAAGGTTCAAAGTCGAACTATACATTCCAGTATCCATCATTGTAACAACAGTTCCGTTAGTAAGCACTTTTTTTACAGTGAAATTGGTAATGACTGCTGTTATTCCCTGAGCCTGTATCCCAAAAGAAAGTTTATGCCCCACCATAACTATAGCGCCATTCTGTGTATATGTTGTTCCTGTTTTGAAACTAATGGTTGGCGGTACGTTTGGCGCATCTTTTTTACATCCGTTTAAAATGAAAAAAGAAACAATGGAAATAATACTAATTGAAAAAATGCACTTTCTCATATTAGTCAATTTTTATAATTAATTAAAGAAAATCATGGCTGAATTACTCCAGCCATGATTTACAAAAATACAAAGATCAGCTTACTCAACAACTATTTTATGAGTAAGTATTTCGTTATCCTTTGTTGTTACCTGAACAAGATATACTCCCTTTTCAAAATCTGAAAAATTCGTCCTTGATTCAATAGCATTTTCATTTATATAAACACATTTACCAAGAATATCGAAAATAGCTATTTTATTTATTTCGCCATTATTTTCAACAAAGAAATTACCATTGTTCGGGTTTGGATAGATTTTTACCGGATTTTCCGATATTGTTTCTATACCCGCATCAGAAGTTCCGGTAACCACAATATTGTCAATTTTATTTATACCGGTTGATAAAAGGGTGTTCCCATTAATATCAAGATTTGATATCAGCAACCACCTGATTGCAACCTGACCGCTCAGGTTATCGCATGTTGCCGGTATGCTTACTCCGCCTACCACACCTGTTGTCCAGTTATTGGCGCAGGTAACAGTGTCAACCAGAGTGACCCAGGGATTAGCACCCGGGAGTTTATACTGAACGGTGAAATACTTTGGACCAGGCAAAGTTCCATCGGATTCCTGTATTGAATACAACTTTAAATTGTCATATCCTGTGGTTTTAAATTTCATTTCCCAATAAGAGGAATCGGCGCCATTATCCCAACCTGCCGCCATATCGCATTTATTAGGCGGATTATAGCCTAAGGTTGTATCTGAATGAATTGAATGATAAGATGTAGCACCCCATGTCCCGTATTGGCAATTAAGATAACGGGCACTATTTAAAGGAATGGCAATATTAGCAACCGAATCATTGGAAAGATTAGGGGGAAATGTCCATCCTACAATAGTGTCCTGGGCAAAAACACTGTTCATTAATAATGGCATAAAAGCTATACCAATTATTGATAATATTTTTTTCATAATTTGAATCATTAATAAATCAGGTTACTCAACAACTATTTTATGAGTAAGTATTCCGTTATCCTTTGTTGTTACCTGAACAAGATACACTCCCTTTTCAAAACCTGTCAGATATGTCCTTGATTCAATGGCATTCTCATTTACATAAACACATTTACCAAGAATATCGAAAACAGTTATTTTAT
>JBEKEO010000040.1:0-18717 GCA_050013795.1 Bacteroidales bacterium | reverse complement strand
TACCGTAAACTGATTAAATCCTACCGTAAACTGATTTGGTCTTGCATTGGGGAACAGATATTACTATTTTTACAAGAAATAAAAATAGTAAGCAAAAGGGGAAATATCATTATTAAACAATTTCCAATGAATTTACTCATTTAACTTTTAAGTGCTTAAAAAAAATTCCTTATATGCAAAAAGAAAATATTTGGTTTATACATTTTTTTATTTTTAACTTTACCGACTTTTAAAATCACAACATTTTTAACAAAAATTAACTGATATGCTACGAAGGTTACTTGTTTATACTGCGATTGTACTTGCAACAAACGCATTGGTATTTGCTCAATCAGGAACGCTTAAAGGAAAAATTACCGATAAAGACACCAAGGAAGCAATCCCTTTTGCTAGCGTCGTTATCGAACAGGGGGGCAAACAATTTGGAGGCGTAAACACCGATATTGACGGAAATTATACAATTAAACCGTTACCTGCGGGGAAATATGATGTTAAAGCTGTTTATGTCGGATACAAACCTTTATTAATTAATGGTGTTGTGATAAATAATGATCTGATTACATATAATGATATTCAGATGGAAAAAACCAGCCAAACTCTTAAAGAGTTTGTTGTAAAAGATTATGAAGTCCCTCTGATTTCTAAAGATCAGACAGCTACCGGAGGAACAATGACATCAGATGAAATGTCAAAAATGCCGGGACGTTCTGCCGAATCAGTTGCGGTTACTGTTGGTGGTGTGTTCCAGGATATGAACGGAAATATGGGAGGTATGCGTGGTTCGCGTGACGAAGGAACTGCAACTTACGTTGACGGTGTCAAGGTTCTTGGATCCACAAGTTTGCCTCAGGCAGATATCGAAGAGGTACAGGTTATTACAGGCGGATTGCCTGCTCAATACGGTGATGCAACGGGGGGGGTCATTAATATAACCACTAAAGGTGCAGCCAGGGAATTTGGCGCAGGTGTTGAAGTTGCAACTTCTGAGTTCCTTGATCATTATGGGTACAACCTTATTGGCTTTGACGCTCAGGGTCCATTGATCAAGGGAAAAGATTCCACTGCAGAATCTTCAATATTGGGTTACTTTATTTCCGGAGAGTTGACTTCAGTTAATGACAATAATCCTTCTTCAATAGGAACATGGACAGTTAAGAGTGATGAATTATCAAAATTGGAACAAAATCCTTTGCGTCCTTCGGGAACAGGCTATGGAACATATACAAATTCCTCTTTTGTTACTGCTGATGACATTCAAAAAATGAAGGCGAAGCAAAATGCTCTTGACCAGGGAATAGACCTTTCAGGGAAATTTGATGTGCGTACAACACCTACAATAAATCTAACATTTGGCGGTTCTATTGATTATACAAGAAGTAAAGCATGGGAGTATAGTTATTCATTATTTGATAATAAAAATAATCCCCTGGTTATTGATAATTCATGGCGTGTTTGGGGAAAATTCACCCAAAGATTTCCTAATGAAAAAGACAGTAAAGCTACAGTAAAAAATGTTTATTATTCAATTGAGGTCAGCTACTCGAAATTTTATCAAGCCGTGGAAGATGCCCAGCATACAAATAATTTTTTTGATTATGGGTATGTTGGAAAATTCAAGACTTATAAAATTAAATCCTATGCATTGGGCAATGATACCGCATCGGGTATAAAAAATGTTATGTGTCAAAATGGTTTCAAGGATACACTCGTTACCTTCCAGCGTTCGGAAGCAAATTCAGATTTGGCAAATTATACACAACAATACTATGACACATATACAAATTCATTTTTTCATAGTAGTGATGATGCTATTCGTGCTGGGTCAAACAATTTTGCATTATTAAACGGCGATGTTCCTAGTTTGGTTTACGGATTATACGCTAACACCGGCACGGTATATAATGGGTACTACATAAGTAATAATTCTACAATAGGAATAAACGCAGATGGTTCGGCCGATATTAAGAACCATGCCATTCAATTTGGCTTACAGTATCAGCAGGATATGGATGCCGGTTATAATGTTAATCCCGGGGGGCTATGGACACTGATGAGGTTGCAGGCAAACAGTCATATAGCCCAACTTGATTATAGCAAAAAAGGCGAGCATCTTGATACTAACAGTCTGGGAATTTTCCAAAATGAGATATGGTATAACAGGCTTGTTGATACCACACATCAATCCTACTTCGATTATAATTTAAGAAAGAAACTCGGACTTAATCCTTATGGACAAGACTGGATTGATATTGACAATTTAGATCCCTCCACTTTCTCATTGAGCATGTTCAGCCCTGACGAATTACTAAACAACGGAAATTCTTACGTGTCATATTATGGATATGATTATACCGGTAAAAAAATTACCAGTAAGCCCACGCTTAGTGACTTCTTCAATTCAAAAGATGCATTTGGAAATTTTACCAGACAAATTGGTGCGTTTGAACCTATATATATGGCAGGCTATGTACAAGACAAATTTGCTTTTAATGATTTAGTGTTTAATATCGGAGTACGTGTTGATCGTTATGACGCAAACCAGGAAGTCCCAAAGGACCCTTACTGTTTATATCCTGATAAAACCGTTTCTGAGGTTACTCCATCTGATTTAAACGGTAATCAGTTTACTCCTCCTTCTAATATGGGCTCTAATTATGTTGTATATGTTAACAATATTACTAATGCTACGAGTGTTGTTGGTTACAGGAACGGAAGCACATGGTATAACGCACAGGGTGCTCAAATTTCCGACCCTACCTCAATAATGTCAAATGGAGCAACTCCATTGCTTGTTGATCCGAAAAACCAAGTAATTACAACAAACTCGTTTAAACAATATAATCCACAAACCAATTTTATGCCCCGTATTTCTTTTTCTTTCCCAATTTCTGATGTGTCATTGTTTTTTGCTCATTACGATGTTCTAACGCAAAGACCTACTTCCGGTACTGATCGATTTAATCCGGTAAATTATTTATATATGACAAGCCTTGGTAATACCGTAATAGATAATCCTAATTTGTTACCTCAAAAAACCATTGATTTTGAATTAGGTTTCCAACAGAAAATTTCTAACTCTTCTTCATTGAAATTTTCGGCATTTTACCGTGATATGAAAGATGAGATAGAAGCATTCAGATATGTTGATGCTTATCCCGTAACATATACATCTTATGCCAATATAGATTTTGGAACAGTTAAGGGAGCAACTATTTCTTATGATTTAAGAAGAACAAATAATGTTTGGATCAAAGCAACCTATACGCTTCAGTTTGCTGATGGAACAGGATCTTCTGCCACTTCGGGGCTTAATCTTGTTAATTCCGGTCAGCCAAATATCAGAACTACTATGCCATTAGATGAGGATCGTCGCCATACTCTTTCCTGCGTAGTTGATTATCGTTATTCCGAGGGGAAGCATTATAATGGACCTGTTTGGACAAGAAAAATAAAAGGGAGCGATAAAGTAAAAACAATAGCTTTATTACAAAATACCGGTATTAACTTTACTTTTTCCGGCGGTTCGGGCGTTCCTTACTCAAAATCTGCTGAAGTTATTCCTGTTGCTCTTCAAGGAAATACCGTTCCTGTATTACAGGGATCTCTTAACGGATCAAGATTACCATGGCAGTTTAAAATTGATGCCCGTATTGACAAAGACATTAAATTAAAACTTGGCAATAAAGATTCTAAAAACAGAAAAGAAGCCTATGTCAATATTTATTTATAAATATTAAACTTGCTGAATACTAAGAATGTTATGGTTGTTTACGCAGCTACCGGAAATCCCAATGACGATGGTTATCTCTCGGCAGCCATGTGGCAGGCACAAATTAATGAACAATTAAATGTTCAATCATACCGGGAATTGTATTCGCTGTATATTAATAATCCATCTAATTATAGCTTGCCCAGAAGAATACGTTTAGGCGCTAGTTTTGATTTTTAATAATTACAAGTTGTAGTAAGGAAAGTAGAATTTTCGTTCTTTATTTAATGTAAGTTGTATTTCAAATGAACCACAGGGAGCACAGTTCAGCAGATGCCGGGAAACAAGTTCAGGGAGTTCTGAAAAGAGGTCATGGAACCTTGAGAATAGTTCGGGAGCATAAATTTTAATTAAGTATAAATAAATAAAATATTAATAAATGTAAAATATCACAATTATGAAAAATAATATTCGTCCGATTTTTTTAACAGCATTCTGCTTTCTTCTGATTAATATGGTTTTTGCTGATAAAATTCATATTAATTCAGGGAGCAAACAAAATCAGAATGGAAATGGCAATAGAGTGGGCGCTGTGGATGCTGAAGCCTGTTCTCCTGCATCCGGCCACACCGATCTTGACCTTAATAATGTCAGGGCGCGTATCAATACCGGGGGTGATATGTGGTGGGACCTTATTAATATATCCAAATATGAAATTCCTAAAGGCTCAGGCCATACATCTATGTTTGCCGGAGCATTGTGGATTGGCGGAATTGATATTAACGGACAGCTTAAACTTGCTGCTTTAGAGTACAGAACATACGGTAATGATTACTGGCCCGGTCCTCTAACTACTGATGGCTATGCGTCAATTGATGTGGCCACATGCGAACAATATGATCATCATTTTTTAATTACAAGAGCAGAAGTTGATGCGTTTATTGCCCATTGGAATTGCCCATCCTGTTATCCTGATTACGTGATTCCGCCCGACATTTTAAATTGGCCTTGGCATGGCGATGTTTCCAAAAAACAAAGCTATTATCTCGCCCCATTTTATGATAATAATGGTGATGGAGAATACAACCCAAATGACGGTGATTATCCATACTATGATATAAATAATGATCTTTGCCCTTATACTGCTGCCAATTTAGGGAAACCACCCCAGCCCACTATGGAAGGAAATGGTATCCAGGAGGACCAGTGTATAAAAGGAGACCAAACCCTGTGGTGGGTTTTTAATGATAAAGGAAATATACATACTGAATCAAAAGGAGCTCCCATTGGTTTCGAAATCCGCGCCCAGGCTTTTGCTTTTTCTACAAACGATGACATTAACAATATGACTTTTTATAGTTATGAAATTATTAACCGCTCTACATATACATTAACAGAAACATACATGAGCCAATGGTGCGATACAGATTTGGGCTTTGCTACCGATGATTATGTTGGTTGTGATATACCCAGGGGTATGGGTTATGATTACAATGGAAAAGATATAGATGGTAGTGGGCAGCCCCAGGCTTATGGAGCCGATCCTCCGGCCATAGGTATGGACTTTTTCCAGGGACCATATATGGACCCTGATGGCATTGACAATCCCAAATACGATCAAAACCACCATCAAATATGCGATGTAAGTATTAATGGAGTGAACTTTGGAGATGGGATAGTTGATAATGAACGTTTTGGAATGAGGCGATTCATTTATTTCAATAATGGCGGAGCTGCATCCCAAAGCGACCCTACAATTGCCATTGATTATTACAATTATTTAAGAGGAATATGGAAAGATGGAACACAAATGCTATGGGGGGGTAATGCTCATACGGGAGGACCTGGTGTATGCGGTCCGGAATGTGATTTCATGTTCCCTGGAAATACTGATCCATGCCAATGGTCCACTTCCGGTCAGCCGCCTAATTGTACACCTAACTGGACTGAGAGAAATGTTAATAACGAGCCCGGCGACAGACGCTTTTTGCAATCTGCCGGACCTTTTACACTTCAGCCAGGTTCTGTAAATTACATTACAGTCGGCGTACCATGGGCAAGATCATATGCCGGCACTGCATGGGCATCGGTTGGATTATTAGACGTGGCTGATGACAAATGCCAGCGTTTGTTCGATAACTGTTTTAAAGTTGTTGATGGCCCCGATGCGCCTGATTTAACAATTCAGGAACTTAACAATGAATTAATTATTTACATTTCTAATAAAAGCACCTCAAACAATAATAAAGAAAGATACCATGAAATTGATCCTTCAATTGTTACGCCTGACAGTACTGTAATTAATGGAACTGATACCACCTATAAACCAAAAAAATTAAGATATGATTCGATATACAGGTTTGAAGGCTATCAAATATTCCAATTAGCCAATGCTACGGTTTCAGCCTCCAGTCTTCAAGATCCTACCCAGGCTCGTTTGGTTTGCCAATGCGATATTGTAGATTTTGATAAACATGATAATCCAATTGGCACTTTAGTTAATTATTCTTATGATGAGACAGTTGGAGCTAATGTTCCCGTTCAGGAAGTTGTGGGATCTAATACTGGTATCATTCATTCTTTTGTTGTTACCTCTGACCAATTTGCAACAGGAGTTAATACTCTTGTTAATCATAAACAATATTATTATATGGCAATAGCATACGCATATAATAATTATATGACGTATTCACAGGACCCTGGCTCACAGATTCCTGATGTCAGCGGGCTTGGCGGGCAAACAAAACCCTATCTTGCAGGGCGAAAAAATATCCAGGTTTATACTGGTATTCCTCACAACCCCGCTCCTGAAGCAAATGGCACTACCCAAAACGCTCAATATGGATTTGGTCCTAAGATTACGCGAATAGAGGGACAGGGTAATGGAGGAAACGTTCTTGATTTGACTCCCGAATCTGAAACCCAAATTTTAAATGATGGCTTTATGCTAACACCTGAATATCAGAATTCACACGGCCCAATTAGTGTAAAGGTAATTGATCCTCTTAATGTTGTAGGAACTACATATACTTTATGTTTGGATAGTGTTTATTCATATAAAGTTCATCCGGTTTCTCACAATTCGGCAATAGACCAAAGATCCGGAATATCGGATACCGCAACAATGCAGGTAGCTAACTGGACGCTAATAGATAATACCAGTGGAAAAAAATTTCGTTCAGACACCAGCACATTATATGATAACGAGCAATTATTTATTGACAGGGGAATATCTATTAACATTGTTCAGGTATGGAACATAGGAGGCAATGGAGATCCATTTGAACTATATAAAGTTGGCAAAGATGGATCGGGTTATTGGGTTACAGCTATTTTGACCCCAAATGATGGCTTTCTTGAATCTTCTATTACTTATGCCGACAGTTCGAAACGTTGGCTTGGAGGAATTCCCGATATTGATGGCGGGGGGTTCTGGAATTGGATTAGATCCGGAAACAATCACGATAATACTTATGGAGCTAATAGTGATTATAATTACGTTCCTGAAGGTATTGGCAGCCACGTGGGTTGGATTGACCCTCAAAAATATTATCAGAAGATTGTGGGTGGCACCTGGGCTCCTTATGCCCTTTGTGCAACAAATAGCACTGCTTATGATCCCGCTACAGCTACTACAGCGACAGGTTATGGGGTTGCATACCCAGGTCCTAGTAATTCTGCCTTTCAATTGAACAAATTTTCAAATATTGCCAGTGTTGATATTGTGTTTACTTCGAATCCAAGTAATTGGTCGAGATGTCCTGTTCTTGAAACTTGCGAAACCTATAATTCTTCACTTACAGAAGGAAGTACTCCAAAATTTAATTTAAGGGCACATGAGTCTATTGCATTAGACCAAACTACTTATGCTACACCTGGTTCTGGCTCAAGTACTAATATTAATGATCCAAATTATATTGGAGAAACTGGTATGGGGTGGTTTCCTGGGTATGCAATTAACGTTGAGACTGGCGAAAGATTAAATATCATGTTTGGTGAAAATTCAGCGCTGGGAAGTGAAAACGGCAGAGATATGAAGCTTAATCCAACAACGAATTTAGAAACTAATCTTGGTGCAATTCTATGGGGAGGGGAGCATTTTGTTTACATTGTTGGTCACAATTCTGACGATACCACCGGTCATTGTCCCAGATATGATGCGGGAAAATGGCTTTACCATAAAATAGTTAATCCGACTGGCATTAATATGAGAAATGCTTTTCAAGATGTTATGTATGCCGGAATTCCCATTCCTGTTGCTGGTCAGGAATGGTTGTCCACGGATGTAAAAATAAGAATTAGGGTATCAACGCCATACAAAATGAATTATTCAACTTATGGATCTTCCACACCTAAGAACAACAACAATCCCATGTATCAATTTTCAACTTATGATATCGCAACTGTTACGGATAATACACAAGCTGCCCAAAATGCATTGGATTTAATTAACATTGTTCCGAATCCATATTATGGCTTTTCTGGTTATGAAGCGAATCAGCTTGACAATGAGGTTAAAATTACCAATTTACCTGTACAATGTACAATATCTATTTATACAATTAATGGCACTTTGGTAAGACAATATACCAGAGATAATTCAACAACAACAGACCTTAATTGGGATCTTAAAAATACCGCAGGTATTCCTATTGCAGGGGGGCTGTATCTTATTTATGTCAATGCCCCTGGTATCGGAGAGAAAGTAATAAAATGGTTTGGAACTTTACGCCCGATAGATCTTAACTCATTCTGATAATGTACTCAAATATTGTAAAAACGTATAATAATTATATATATGAAAAAAGTTTATAAGATTTCTATTATTGCAATTATTACATTATTGTCTTTTTATCGTATGAATGCTGGAAATGCGGATAGATCCGGTCAAGCTGGAGCTGGCGAACTTTTAATTGATCCCTGGGCTCGTAGTTCTGGTTGGGGCGGAGCAAATACGGCAACCGATCGCGGGCTGGAATCTATTTATTTAAATGTTGCGGGTACTGCTTTTATAAATAAAACCGAATTGATTTTTTCCAGGACAAGCTGGTTAAAGGGTTCTGGAGTTAATATCAATAATTTTGGGCTTTCTCAACGGGTTAGCAAAACAGGAGTGCTTAGCTTTGCTGTTATGTCAATGTCTTTTGGAGAAATTCCAATTACCACGGTTGAACTTCCTGAAGGCGGAGTTGGTACATTTTCACCTAATCTGATGAATATTTCAATATCTTATGCCAAAGCATTTTCGAATAGTATTTATGGTGGAGTTACTTTTAAAATAATTTCAGAATCCATCTCAGATATATCGGCGCAGGGAGTGGCTATTGATGCAGGCATTCAATATGTAACAGGCAAAAATGATAACATTAAATTTGGCATTGCACTAAAAAATGTTGGACCAACAATGAAATTCACGGGCGACGGCTTATCTTTAAGAACAGATGTAACTACTATGGGTAATACAAATCTTTTTACTGTAGAACAGCGTTCTGCCGATTTCGAACTTCCTTCTTTGCTTAATATCGGCGCCGCTTATGATTTTATTATTGATAAGAATAACAAAATAACTGCTGCTGGTACTTTTACCTCCAATTCATTTACAAATGATCAATATATACTGGGCATTGAATACAGTTTTAAAACCTATGTAATGTTAAGGGCGGGTTATGATTATGAAAATGGTATAACGAAAGCATCCACCAGAACAACTGCCTATACAGGGCCTTGCGCCGGATTTACTGTTGAAGTTCCTTTAAATAAAGAAAAGAAATCTTCATTTGGCATAGACTATTCTTACAGGGCTACCGATCCTTTCCAGGGAACTCAAAGCATTGGAGTTAGGATCAATTTATAAGTAAAATTAATAATTAAATTTTCCCTTTTCATAAAGAGTCCCGAGTATTGGGATTCTTTATGTTATTTTAAAAATGAACGGGTTTTTAAGATCAGAATATATGGAAACAAAGTATTATACTAAAGAAGGCCTGGATAAACTTAAGGAAGAATTAAACAGGCTGAAAAGCATAGAGCGTCCTTTAATTTCGCAGCAAATTGCCGAAGCACGCGATAAAGGCGATTTATCAGAAAATGCCGAATATGATGCTGCAAAAAATTCACAGGCGATGCTCGAACTGAAAATCTCCAAACTCGAAGACCTTATCAGCAATTCAAAACTCATTGATGAATCAAAGTTAGATAATTCAAAAGTATTTATTCTTTCCAAAGTAAAGATTAAAAATTTGAAGAATAAAGCCATTATGACTTATATGCTTGTTCCTGAAAGTGAAGCTGACCTAAAGACTGGAAAAATATCCATTACATCGCCTATTGCACAGGGATTGCTTGGTAAAAAGGTTGGCGATCATGTTGAAATTACAGTTCCTGCAGGTAAACTAACAGTTGAGATAATTGAGATTAAGAGGTAAAAGATTGATATGGCATCCATTTTCACTAAGATAGTTAACGGAGAAATTCCTTCTTATAAAATCGCCGAAACCGCAACTTGTTTCGCTTTCCTTGATATTAATCCTCTCGCAAAAGGCCATACACTTGTTATCCCCAAACAGGAAACCGATAACCTTTTCGATTTGGATGACAAACTTTACAGTGAACTTTGTCTTTTGGCAAAAAAAGTTGCCAAAGCTATCGAAAAAACCATCCCTTGCGCTAAAGTTGGTTTAGCTGTTGTGGGGCTTGAGGTCAGGCACGCCCATATTCATCTTATTCCTATTAATGGGGTTCATGATATTGATTTCAAAAGGCCAAAACTAAAGTTCTCCACCGAAGAATTCACTAATATTGCCGCCGCTATTATCGCCAATGTACAACATTGATTTGTAGGAGTTTAACGGCAAGCTGTCAAAGCTCTATAGCAAGTTTTCAAAGCTCTATAGCAAGTTCTCAGAGTTCTATAGCAAGCTATCAAAGTTCTATAGCAAGCTGCCAGAGTTCTATAGCAAGCTATCAAAGTTCTACAGCAATATGACAAAGTTTAACAACGAAGTGTTAGAAATATATGACGAGCTATCGGAAGCTAAAACGGTATTACTTATTCGGTATAAGCCAGTCTATGGGGTTGGTAAGTGTTTTGCCATACCATACTTCAAAATGGAGTTCATTTTTCGATTCATTGGTGTCGGTGGCAACAATTCCAATATCCTGCTTGGTTTTAACGGCATCGCCTGTTTTTACAAATACTGACGAAAGATTGGAATAAACCGTTAAGTATTCGCCATGGCGCACAATAATAGCATGGTTGGCTCCGGGAACGGAAATAACCCCGGTAACTTTGCCATCGAACACAGCACGGGCTTTGGCTCCCTGGTCGGTTGAAATATCAATACCATTGCTATTAACACTGATATTTCCGAAAACTGGATGCGGATGGACGCCAAAAGTGGTGACAACTATGCCTTTTTCGGCAGGCCAAGGCAATTTGCCTTTGTTTGAATTAAAATTGTTCGAAAGGGTGATTTCGGCATCGGTTAACCCTAACTCTTTTGATGTATTGGAAATCAAAACATTAGTATTGTTGACTGGCACAACCGGAGCCACTTTACTTTTTTCAGTAGCCTTATTTATTTCATCGGTAATAACGGCCTCAATTGATTGTTGCAGTTTTTTTGCTTCTTTTTCTTTTTGTTTGATGGATTTAACCAGTTCTTTTTCTTTTTGCATTAGTTTCTTCACGGAGTTGTTCTTTTCTTCTTTTTCCTGTGCAAGCAGTTTTTTCTGATCTTCATGGTTTTTCAGAAGGATAGATTTATCAAAGCGAATGTTTTTAAGCAGTGTTATTTTGTCGGTCAGCGAAACGGCTGTTTTCATGATTAAATCGGCTTGCTTGTGGCGATAGCGTGCATATTGCTGCAAATATTTAAGCCTCAAGAAAGCCTGATTAATATCGGAGGCGGCAAAAAGAAACATAAGACGATTAAAGGCATTTCGGTTTTTATAAGCAAAGATTATCATTTTGGCATAATCCTGTTTTAACTGCTTTAAATGGTCGGTAAGTTTAACAACTTCGCTGAAATTACTGGAAAGATTATCGTCGATATCCTGTATCTGGGAATTAATTGTTTCGATAAGATTTTCACGCTGGTTTATTTTATTGTTTAAAATGATAAGCTGGTTAAGCGAAATGAGTTTATTCTTCTTGGTTTCGGAAAGAAGTTTATTGGTATAGGTAATATCATTCTCGATCTGTTGCTTATCATCCTGGAGTTTCTCTTTTGTCCTCTGGGCAAAGGAATTCGGACACACCAAAAAAAACAACACCATGATTATAATGTAACGATGAATGCGATAAATTTTTATGTCAGCAAACCTGTTTTTCATTAATAGAATAAAACGCAAAGTCATTTTAAATTCTTTTTATATCTGCTGTTAACATTGAATGGAAATTCAAGCATTCCCGATTCAACTACTTTTGAATTTTCACCTGCAATCTCAATCTTGGTTTTATCGTCAGTAATATTGATGATAATTTTTTTAGGGAATAAAGCGCTGTCTTCTTTCTCGAAATCGGAATATTCAGCTTCCAGTTTACGGTTCTCTTTTAATTCCTTTATGCGAATCTTCGTAATCTTATAGGTACTTGGATCAAGCCAAATATCCTGCATTAATATACGAAGGCTATCATCTTTATTTTTAAGAAGCTTTTTTAGTTTTCCCCGACCGACAGTACTTAGCAAATATTTATCACCATCAACAGATGCCTTGAACACATCATTTTGATAAGATGAAAAATCAATTCCTATAAGTATGGATTGCAGCATATCAAAATCCAAATCGGTTTTAAGCATGCTGTTAATTAGTTTGATATCGCTTACGAAATAGGTAGTTTCAATCCTGTTCAGCAGTTTAATTGAATCGGTGGTTATTAATATACGCAAAGCTTCAATGCCAAGCGCCGGCGAAATGGAAAGCCATATAGCGCTGTCCTTTCGTATTCTTATATTCCCTCCAAAGGAATTTTCCTTTTTATTTATAGTAACTGTTACGGAAAACTTTATGTTAAGCTTGTTGAATTTGAATTCGTTCTTTTTAAGTTGTTGAATAAGATAATCGGCACCTTTAACTTTAATAGGTTCTTTAATGATCTTTTTCTGCGGATTACACGCAAGGAAAAACAACAGCACAAAACTTATCAGTAAAACAATATTGCCGGATAATCGTTTATTCATATAACTTCTTCTCGTTTATTTTTTTATCCAACAAAAAAGAGCCCATTCCTTTTTGCTTTGCCTTGTTCCAATATTCCATGGCTTTGTCGGGCTGGTTTAATTTATACATAGTATCACCATAATGCTCCAGAATAACAGCACTCGAATCGCCTTTATTTTCTAAGGCTTTGCTTAACCATTTCTCGGCATCGGTATATTTGGTTTGTTTGTAAAGAACCCAACCATACGTATCAAGAAATGAAGCATTACCAGGATTAGCTTCTGCCGCCTTTTTAGCCATATCGGCTGCTTTATCAAGGTCGCCTCCGTGAACGGAAATATAATAGCTGTAGTTATTTAAAACATAATAATCAAGAGGGGCAATTATTAAAGCTTTGTCGTAGTTTGCAAAAGCATCGGTATAATTATTTTTAGCGGCATTCACATCTCCTATGAAAGTATAAAACTGCTTCAGCAGGTCGTTATTATCCACAACCATTATCATGCCCTTGTTCAGCGAAGTAAGCGCCTCGTCATACTTCTTTAGGAAATATTTAGCCTCACCATTAAATAAATAAAGACTTGGTTGTTCGGGAAATAGCTCAATAGCATGTTTGCTATTGCTTTCAATAGAAGAATAATCATTCAATTCTGAATCAATTATTAAAAGCTGTTCCCAAATATCCCACTTTGAACTGTCAAGCGACAACACTTTTAAAAATTGTTCTTCTGCTTCTTTAAGTTTTTTATCCCGATATAAAAAATCACCGTAAATTGAATATGCCTTTGCCTCCGTTGGATGTTCTTTTAGTAGAATATCAATCAATGTGTATGCCTGCTCTTTAAGCTGATCTGATTTTTCGGTAACGGTATAATAAGAGAGTAATATTTTAACTTTAGTGTCAATATCAACACCCTGACTAGAAAAAGCATGTTTTAATTCTTCGAACGATTTATCTTTTTCTCCTTTTCCCCTGTAATAATCAGCCAGAGAAAGATGCACATTGCCATTATTCGGATCTATTGAAAGAATTTTCTTATATGTTTCCAATGCTTTATCTTCCATCTTGTTTTTCAGATAAAGGTCGGCAATGATATTATAAAAATCAGGTTCAGAAGGAAAAGCATTAATTAGCTTCTGAATTTCTTCAATGGCCTTATCAGGCTTATTCTGCATAAGATAAATCCTTTCTTTCTGCATAGAAATATCTTCATTAACTCCCGTTTTCTCCTCAATCATATTATAAACATCAATAGCGTCAGAATATTTATTTAAATATATATACCCGGCAGCCCAGTCGAAATAATATTCAATGTTTTCAGGATTGGTTTTGGCCAGGTTCTCATAAACAGCAATGGCATCTTTGTATCGGAGTTGTGCTATCAGAATATTAGCATAGAGTAACTGAAACCATTGATTCCCGGGTTCCATCTTAGTTGCTTTTTCCATCAGGGGCAAAGCATCTTTATAAATTTTCTGTTGGTAATATATTCCTGCAAGCTCATATAGAGGGGCCGGATTTGAAGGATCGGTTTTAATGCATGATTTAAAAGTAGCAATGGCTTTGTCAAAATCACCAAGAATTTTTTCCTTGCAACCATCAATAAAATCGGAAGTATTATCGAGTTTAATATCTTCGGTGATAGTAGTTTTATGGCCGTGTTTGAAAATTCCGCAAGATATTATTAATAACGAAAGCGAAAATACCAGAACGATTTTGATTTTATTCATTTATAGAGTTTAACTTAATACGGTATAATCGCCAATACTAACCTCTTTTTTACTGCCAAAATATTCTACGTAATTTCCTATCATTGAATTATCAAGGTTTACGCAGGATATCTTTGTGTTTGATTGTATAATGCTGTTGGTGATAACGGAATAATCAATCGTAGTATTTTCGCCGATTGATACATGAGGGCCAATGATAGAGTTAGTAATTTTTACATTTTCGCCAAGATAACAAGGCTGGATGATAATAGAATTTTCAACAACTGCAGTTTTTGAAGTCCTTTTTTCACCATTGCTTAGTTCGAGAATGCGTTTATTGGTATATACCGTTGCATCTTTGTTACCGCAATCAAGCCACTCAACAACTTTGCCGGTATAAAAAGATGTTCCTTTTTGCTTCATGTTCTCAAGGGCATCTGTAAGCTGGAATTCTCCGTTTTTCTGAAGATTGTTATCAATTAGAAATTGCAATTCCTTTTTAAGATTTGCTCCGTCTTTGAAATAATAGATACCGATAATTGCAAGGTCGGAAACAAATTTCTTCGGTTTTTCAACAAAATCGGTAATTACATCATTCTTGTCAGTTTTAACTACGCCAAATGAACCCGGATCTTTTACTTTATGAACCCAAATTATTCCATCGCGGGATTCATCAAGAATAAAATCAGCCTTGAACAATGTATCGGCAAAAGCGACAATGATCTTTCCGTTCAGCGATTTCTCCGCACATAATATTGCATGTGCCGTACCAAGAGGATTATCCTGGTAATAAATTTTCCCTTTTGCTCCTACATTAGCAGCAATGGACAACAGCATGTCTTCAGCTTCTTTGCCAAAATCGCCTATGATAAATGAAATTTCATCAATCTTTTCCTTGCATACCTTTGCAATATCTTCAACAAGTCGCTGCACAATAGGTTTTCCGGCAATTCGTATTAATGGTTTAGGAATAGTCAATGTATGAGGTCTCATACGCTTGCCCATTCCTGCCATTGGTATTATTATCTTCATCTGATTGAAATATTTATTTCTTACAAACGTGTTTTCCGAAAAAATATTATTTTGTTCCGGTATGTCCAAAGCCTCCTGCTCCGCGAGAAGTTTTGGCTAATTCGTTTACTTCGGTCAGTTCGGCTCTTTCGTGTTTTGCAATGATCATTTGTGCAATTCGTTCGCCATCTTCAACAATAAAATCATCCTTTGATAAATTGATAAGTATAACTTTGATTTCTCCCCTGTAATCGGCATCAATTGTTCCGGGAGTATTCAACACACTTATTCCTTTTTTAAAAGCAAGCCCGCTGCGGGGTCTAACTTGTGCTTCAAAACCAACAGGCAATTCAATAAAAAGACCTGTAGAAATCAATGCCCTTTCAAGTGTTTTTAAAACAACAGGTGCATCGAGGCTGGCTCTTAAATCCATGCCTGCCGAATGCATGGTTTCATAAGCAGGTAAAGGATGCCTGGAATGGTTTACTATTTTAACTTCCATATATTGTGATGATTTTCAACGCAAAAATACTAAAATTGTCAGAGCTTGTTTGTTATTTCCCCGACAGGTTTCTTAATAAAATTTGATCTCTCTAACGAATAAACTACGCCAACAAATATCAATAAAAGAACAGTGTTGAAGATGTATTGAATGAACATCATATCAAAACGAACATACTTGCTAATGAAAAATAAAGCAACGGACAAACCAATATATCCAAGCAATCGCTTCATGTTGTATTGAATATAATAATGCTTCTGCCCGTAAAAATAAGAAATGAACATCATGGAAGCATAACAGATGAATGTAGCCCAGGCACTTCCCATATAGCCAATCAAAGGTATCCACCAAACATTAAGGACGGTTGTGATTATGGCCCCTATAATTGAAATATAAGCACCAAAACCCGTTCTGTCGGTAAGTTTGTACCATATCGACAGGTTATAATAAATTCCAAGGCACATATTCGCCAGCAACAAAATAGGAACAATCGGAAGCCCTTCGTAATATTTTTCCCCTACAAAATATTTGACAATATCAATATAAAGCATCACCACAAGAAAAATGAATGTGCAGATGATAACGAAATATTTCATTACATCGGCATATACTTGTTTCGCATTCTGCTCTTTCGCCTGCGAGAAAAAGAATGGATCGGCGGCAAAACGAAACGACTGTATAAAGAGTGTCATAATGATGGATATCTTGTAACAGGCTCCGTAAATGCCAACCTGGTACAATGCTATTTTTTCGGGGAGTATGTATTTCAGGAATATCCTGTCCATGGTTTCATTAATAATTCCTGCAAACCCAACTATAAGCAGGGGCAATGAATAGCGCATCATTTTCTTCCAAAGAGCAAAATCGAAATGGTAGTTGGTCTTTACTATTTCAGGCAGTAACAAAATAATGGTAATACTGCTGGAAATAAGATTAGAAATGAACACATATCCCACACCCACTTTCCCTTTATAAACAACATCGGTTAGCCATCCAAGCATGGAATGTTTAACAAGGTAAGGACAAAGCAGAATAAAGAATATATTCAGCAATAAATTGGCAACAATGTTTATGATTTTTATGGCGGCAAAGCGTTTGGCTTTGTTAAGCGCGCGCAGTTTGGCAAAGGGGATGGCTGATAAAGCATCCAAAGCTATGATAAGGGCAAACCATACAACATATTCGCTGTTGTTAGGGTAGCGCAGCATATCGGCTATGGGGTGAGAAAAAAATATGGCGAACAGCACAAATATGGAAGATGTGGTTAACAGCGATATCAGCGCAGTGCTGTAAACCTTATTTTTGTTGGTTTCCGATTCGGTGAACCTAAAAAAACCTGTTTCAAAACCATAGGTAAGGATAACTATAAGCAGCGAAACATAAGCATACATTTCGTTCACCGTGCCATATTCGGCAGGTATAAAAACCCTTGTATAAATGGGAATTAAAAGATAGGAAAGCACACGCCCTACAATACTGCTCAACCCGTAGATAGCTGTTTGTCCGGCAAGTTTTCTTATAGGATTCAAAATAGTTTTACTTTATTTCTTTTAAATTAATTTGCAAAAATAGTGTTTTTAAGGCTAATTAATCATTAAAGCCCTTGTTAAATAGTTGCTAAATAATGAGCTGTTAAAGATATAACCAAGCCATGTTAATGTTTTATATGCGCCTGCCTTAATTTTAAGGCGGGTTTTTTATTTACCCATGCAGAATAATGTTTCACATCAAACACTCGCTGTTTGAAAGCAAACACTCGCTGTTTGAAAGCAAACACTCGCTGTTTGAAAGCAAACACTCACTGTTTGAAAGCAAACACTCGCTGTTTGAAAGCAAACACTCACTGTTTGAAAGCAAACATTAAAAAAACCACTTGAAAGATTCAAAGTTTCACCCAATAATTAGCGAAAAAAGCTATAAAACAGCTAAAAAAGCACTGAATGATGCAATAATTGATGTGAAAGCAAAGAGTTGTATGGCTTTTAACTATACTTTTCTCAATACATTGTTCGCTAAAGGATTGAAATTTTATAATTTCAGGGAAATAAAGGATTATATTTGTAAGAGCAAAGCAACCGATTTAAGGCGTATTGCACTTACGATGTAATTCCTATAAATTAGTTGTGTACATTTTAAATTATAAATTATGAGGCAGATTATCGTTTACGTTTTAGCTCTTCTGTTGACAATTTCTTGTGGACAAAGCAATGATAAATCTTCTTCAAAAGTTAATGAAAATAAGTCTATTATTAAAGCACAGAAAATTCCTCCAGCCAATGACAGCAATTCTGCTGTTTTAACATATGACACAGCATCATTCGCTTTGTTTCCTCTAATTTGTAAAAATGCTAAATCAACGGACCTTACAATTGATGAAATAAAAGAAATCGACAAATTAATTAATGACTGTACTGCAAAGTACAGTGTTGTCCTAGATGACTTAACAGCTTATAAGCGGCAATATGTTGCTGTAATTAATAACTTCGGACAAAAAATTGTTTGGGTCAATTTTTTCTGCGACAATTCTAGTTATTGGAAAACACAACCAATAATTGTATCTGGAGGAGGCGGATGTTATTTTCAATTAAAAGTAAACTTAACATTAAAATATTATTATGACTTT
>JBEKEO010000039.1:0-18956 GCA_050013795.1 Bacteroidales bacterium | reverse complement strand
TGTATTTTGATCCTTACAAATCATGGATCACCACAAGTTACTGGGGACTGGATAAGCCAACCCTTATCGGAGAATCACAGGGAAACAGCGCTAATCACACAACTAGTGATGAGTTATATAACGGGTTCATCCATAACTGGGCAGGCGTATTGTTTTGGTCATATGCTGCTTCCGCTGACAGCATGGGCTGTTTCAGCGACTTTAAAAATGCATTGTTGACTTTTCGCAATACTGATCCAAGCCAGATTAATTTCAATAGCTCAAGTTGTAGTACAACAAATATTAAACAACCTATTGCAGAAAACGATATAAGCATTTACCCCAACCCTGCAACATATGACTTTACCATTGAAGCACCGCTAAAATCCGTAATAGAATTATTAAATATTCAGGGTCAGTTGATAAATACTGTTTCAGCTGGCAGCAATAAAGAAATTATTGATGTTTCGGCATTGTCAAATGGCATATATGTTTTAAAGGTTAAAACAGAAAAAGAAGTAATGGTGAAGAAATTTATGAAAGAATAAATTCAACCAGATTCTTAATTTTGCCTCCGATAATTAAATCTTGCTTTAATGACCATTACCGAAAAAGAATCCAATTACAAGAATCTCGAAGAAATGAATACTAAAGAGATTCTTTCCAATATCAACAAAGAAGATAAAACTGTTGCAATTGCTGTGGAAAAAGTTATTCCGCAAATTGAAAAACTGGTAGAACTTATCATTGCCAAAATAAAATCAGGCGGGCGATTATTCTATATTGGTTCCGGTACAAGCGGAAGGCTTGGTATCATGGATGCTGCTGAATGTCCTCCTACCTTTGGTGTTGATGAGAATACAGTAATAGGATTAAATGCCGGTGGCGACAAAGCTATGAGAAAAGCAATAGAACATGCCGAAGATAAATTTGATTCGGGATGGGAAGATCTGTTAAAACATAACCTGAACGAAAACGATATTGTTATAGGAATTTCCGCATCAGGCAGAACTCCTTATGTTGTCGGCGCTATACAGAAGTGCAGTCAATATGGTATAGCAACAGCAGCCATCACAAATAATGAGGACACTCTGCTTGCAAAAGAAGCTGCTATCACCATTGAAGTAATTACAGGTCCTGAATTTGTTAGCGGCAGTACTCGTATGAAAGCCGGAACAGCTACTAAGCTTATACTAAACATGATCTCTACAACAGTCATGATAAAGCTTGGCAGGGTAAAAGACAATAAAATGATCGACATGCAGCTACTGAACGACAAACTGATTGAAAGAGGTACCCGTATCATTATGGACATACTTTCATTGGATCATGATGAAGCCAAAGCGTTGTTGCTTGAAAAAGGCAGTGTACGAAAAGCTATAGAAAAGCCTGAGTAATTCATTTTGTATAGAAAATATAAACAATAACTAAAATTAGGATGTGAAATGCACGATATTGAACCTTTCTGGTTATGGAGAGACCTGTATATCGCATCTGAAGATGAGCTTTCACCATTTTATAACAGGCAATACAGCGAGTTTGAATTTACACATTCGGTCTATAATTATCTTATCCACCCTCAATGGGATTATATCGGTTCTCCTACACTCTACATAAAAATCCTTTACGCTGATTATGAACTTTCTTTTTGCGTGATAGAATTCATAGGCGAATGGAACGATTGCCTGCATAACGATATCATGTTCCTTAAACGTAACATAATTGATTGTATGGTTAAAGAGGGAATAAGGAAGTTTATGCTGGTAGGCGAAAACATTCTTAACTTTCATGCATCGGATGATTGCTATTACCAGGAATGGTTCGAAGATATCGACGACGGATGGATAGCCGCTATAAATTTCAGGAAGCATGTCATCAGTGAATTCGAATCGCACCATATTGATTACTACATGGCTTTCGGTGGTAATTTGAATAATCTTGATTGGCGCACTTTCACGCCTTTACAGTTGCTTGAAAAAGTTGACAGTCTTATGACAAAACGATTAAACCCTTAATTCTTGAAAATATGAAATCATTTATTTCGTTTCGTTTCGTACTGGGATTAATAATGATTTTCTTCTTGTTCAACTCATGCTATCTTGCACGGGATATATATTGGAACTTCGCGACCATAAACGATTACAAGAAATTTCAATATTTAGATGTTAAGAAACCCGATGTTCCTTTTACATTTAAAAAAAGCATTAAGGGGATAAGTTTCGATACAATTACTTATGACCACAAACTTTATAAGTTTGATGATTTCCTTGATGAAAATAATTGCGTAGCATTTTTGATTATTAGGAACGACTCTATTCTTTATGAAAAATATTTCGACAAGAGAAACGAAGAATCATTTGTTCCTTCCTTTTCAATGTCTAAATCAATTGTTTCAGCGCTTGTGGGAATAGCCATAGCCGATGGCAAAATAAAAAGTGTTGATCAGCCGATCACTGATTACCTTCCTGAACTGATAAAACAGGATGAACGTTTTTCAAAAATCACGATTAAGGATTTATTGAATATGAGATCAGGTATTCTTTATAAAGAGTCTTATAACAACCCTTTTGGAAATGCTGCTAAAAGTTACTATGGCACGAACCTGCTGGTGCAGATGAATAAATTAAAAATAATTGATGAACCAGATAAAAATTTTGAGTACAAAAGTATAAACCCACAATTGCTTAGTTTTATTATTGAGCGAGCTACAGGTAAGAAAATACCTGATTATCTCGAGGAGAAAATATGGCAACCGTTGGGCATGGAATATGATGCTACATGGAGCATTGACAGCCGAAGGCATAAGGAAGCAAAAGCATTTTGCTGCCTGAATGCAAGAGCTCGCGATTTTGCTAAATTTGGAAGGTTATACCTTGATAAAGGAAACTGGAATGGGAAACAAATCATTCCAAAAGATTGGGTTGAAGAATCTACTATTGTTAATAAAAACACACAAAATTTCTTTTATTCATATCTGTGGTGGCATAATGTTGAACAAACAAAAATCTCTGACACTTCAAAAGCAAAAGGAAATGAAGTTTCCCGAATCACCACTAATACCGACAAAGAAGGGAAAACTGTTAAATACCTGCAAAAGCCTATGAACGATTTTTTTGCCAGCGGCCTATTAGGACAATTCATTTATGTTTACCCTGCGAAGAATGTTATAATAGTCCGTCTTGGGAAAAAATCAGAAGTTAATTGGCCAGGACTGTTTAATAAAATAGCTAAAGAACTTTAAAAACTGATATTATGAAAAACCGCTGTCCCTGGCCCAAAGAAGATGAGTTAATGATAAAATACCATGATGAAGAATGGGGCGTTCCATTACATGATGATACTAAGCTTTTTGAATTCTTTGTCCTTGATGCCTTCCAGGCAGGTTTAAGTTGGAAGACCGTTTTACATAAAAGGGGAAATTTCAGGAAAGCTTTTGCAAATTATGATGTAAAAAAGATCGCAAAATTTGATGATGCTAAAGTTCAGAAACTTTTATCTGATGAAGGTATCATTAGGAACAAGTTAAAGATTACCTCTACTATTGAAAATGCCAAAGCATTTATAAAAGTTCAGAAAGAATTTGGAAGCTTTGATACTTATATATGGCAGTTTGTAGGGAATAAGACCATCGTGAATAAATGGAAAACTCTTTCTGAAATTCCGGCATCAACAAAAGAATCGGACCTCATGAGCAAAGAGCTGAAAAACCGCGGGTTTAAATTTGTAGGGTCAACTATTTGTTATGCATTTATGCAGGCAGCAGGTTTGGTAAACGATCACATGAGCACTTGCCCAAGGTATAAATTGCGACAGGTATAATTTATTTCAATTCCAGCAATTTCCTTTCAGCCTGATTTTTATAGCTGCCTTTAGCTTTTACTATTTCATTCAATAATGTATCAGCTTTATTATTTTCGTTCTTCCCTATATAGGATAAAGCAAGATACCATTGGGCGGTTTCAAGGTTAGAATTTGATTTAAACTTTATAGCTTTTTCAAGGTATGTTATGGCATTGTCGTATTTATAAAGGTAATAATATGAAACTCCACAGTAATAAAGTGCATTGAAATCAGCAGGCTCATCTTTCAAATACGATTCAAGCATATCCTTACTCCCGGTATAATCTTTATCCTGGTATTTTTGAATTGCTTCGGAATATCGTTTATCTTCAGCTCCACCAAGGTTATCTGTAATAATAGGAGACGTACTAACTGATGCAGGAGGTACTGTTTCGGTTTTTTTACCAGCTTTTTCGTTCAGCTTTGCTTTTTTCTCTTCTCTCTTATCTTGTTCCTTATTGTATGCATAGCTAACATTTTGTTCAGCATTTGAACTATTTGAAATTACAGGGCTCTGAGAAGTGGTTTTCGTTTCTGTTGCAAAGCTGGTCGAAACACTTACGCTATCAGCGACTGTTTTTTGTAAATTTTCACCTGAGGCATTTTTATAATCCTGGGCAGAGGATATATTATTATAGTGATATTTATCCTCATCTGTTTTTGCCAGAAGACCTTGGCTTGAATCTGTTTCTTTTCCCTTACTTCTGTAATACCCCGTTATATCTTTTTGTTGATCACCGCCAATGGGTTCATTTGATACTTCGGCTTTCGGAATAATAGTCGTAATATCATTTACAACTTGCTCATCGGGATTCTTTTCAGCAGCCTTAATGGTTATATTCTGGGAAGGTTTATCATCATTATTTATTCTAGGTTCATGTTCTTCATAAGAAGTACTATCAATATTTTTTTCCAAAAGCTTCTTTTCTGCTTTTGTAATATCTGGTTCCTTCAGCATTCTTTGCGCCACCATTTCTTTTTTCTGTTCCTGGAAAATAAATTTGAACAAAAAAGTAAAGCCTAAAACAACAATGATTAAAGCAGCAACTGCCAACCTCATCCTGAAATCAAAACGAAATACACGTGCTTCTTTTTTATTTACTCTTTTATCAATAGTACTATTAATTCCCGTAAACAATTTCGGCAACTTTGTTTTATTTTTTAACAACGACAACCCTTCCAATGCATCAGAACAGAGTTCACAATCGATCAGGTGTCTTTCAACACGATATCTTTCATCGGCATTAAGTTTCCCATCTGCATATGCAGATAATATCTCAGGGGAAAGACAATCAGTATCTGAAAAGATATTATTTAACCTGTCGTTCATATTTGTTTTGAATAAATATTTTCAAATTACGCTTGCCATTTTGGATATAACTCTTGACCTGTAACATTGAATAACCTGTAATTTCCGCAACTTCCTGGTAACATTTTTCCTTTAAATAAAATAGTTCAATACATATTTTCTGTTCATCAATCAATGTTTCAATAGCCGTTCCAAGTTGGCTTAAATAAAAATCATTGTTGTCTACATTATCATGATGCAATTCGTAATCATTTTCCATAATTACAGAGAAATCTTTTTTTAATTCTTCCGACTTTAAAAGCACTGATTGTATTGACCGCAGCTTCATCAGACAATGATTCTTTGTAGTCGTATGAAGCCAGCTTTTAAAATTTTCCACATTGTATTTTTTCAAGTCATCCAGCAACTTTTCAAATACCTGCATAACGGCATCCTTGCTCTCGTCTTCGTCTTTCAGGTATTTCATACAAACGCCAAATACAAGATGGGAGTACCTTTTAAACAGTTCCCCCACATTTGAATTATCGCCTGTCTTTTTGTACAGGGAGATCAGTTCAGTATCTGTAATTGTTGTATTTATTTTTTTGTACCGGAACAATTCTGATTTTTTAGAATGTAAAATTAAAAATATTTTGCTGATGAAAATTTTTATTAATAAACCATAAAAAACATTAACTAATTCACAAAATTTAGTTAATAAGTTTTTGAAAAGTTTTTTAGAAAAATAATTTTTGAAAATAAAAATAAAGTAGTATTGCATACTTATTAAACAAAAAATTGTTTAAAGTAAAAAAACTGGGAAACCGCAGTATTAACATTAAATCTAAAAACTAAAAACTGAAGCGATGAAAAATCCGATTCACCGGGAACAAGAAATCAAGAAAATTGAAATCACTCTCGACGAAGAACCTCCAAGTCCCAGAGACTTAACAGACTACCGAGCGGCCTTTTTAACCAATCTGAAACAAGTCTTAATTGAAGAAAAAGAACCTGAATTTAATACAATCAGTGAAAACACAAGAAAATTCATAAAGAAACACTTCCCCTCAATCAGTGATGCTGAATGGCTCGACTGGAAATGGCAGATCAGGAACAGTATCACTTCAAAAAAGCAACTTCAGCAATTTATTCCGTTAAACATTAAAGAAAAAAACTTTTACTTCTTCAACGAAGATCAGTTGCCATTGCGCATGACTCCTTACTACGCAAGTTTGCTTGAAGACAAACCGCGCAACAATCCTATCCGTAAATGCATAGTCCCGCTGGAAGATGAATATATCCGTACAGAAGGTGAAGCTACGGATCCGCTTTGTGAAGAAAGCGACAGCCCTTTGCCTAATCTTATCCACCGGTATCCGGATAGGGTTCTGTTTTTAGTTACTGGATTCTGCTCTACCTATTGCAGGTATTGCACAAGGTCAAGGATGGTTGCCAAGGAAAAACAGTATAAGTTTGGGAAAGCCGAACTTGAGAAAGCATTCGATTATATTGCTTCCCGCAAGCAGATAAGAGATGTACTTCTTTCAGGCGGCGACCCACTGACTATGGGCGATAATCAACTTGATTATATTCTTTCGAGGCTCAGAAAAATTCCCCATGTTGAATTTATCCGCATAGGGACCAAAGTTCCTGTTGTGCTTCCGCAAAGGGTAACCCCAAACCTTGTCAATACACTAAAGAAGTATCATCCGGTATGGGTAAGCATTCACTTTACACACCCTGCTGAAATTACTCCCGAAGTAAAAGAAGCATGCGAAAGGCTTGCTGATGCAGGAATTCCTTTAGGGAGCCAAACTGTACTCTTAAAAGGAATCAATGATGAGGTCTCTACGATGAAGAAACTTGTTCATGAGCTTCTGAAAATTCGTGTCAGGCCATACTACCTTTACCAGTGTGACCCTATTTCCGGATCTTCCCATTTCAGGACAACTATAGACAGAGGTTTGGAGATCATTCATGGCTTACGCGGATTCACATCCGGTTATGCAGTTCCCACTTATGTGGTAGATGCACCCGGCGGCGGTGGTAAAATTCCTCTTCTCCCTGAATATTATATCGGAAAAGAAGGCGGCTATGTACAACTAAAAAATTATTCAGGGAAAATATACAAGTACCCTGATTTTTGCTAAAAATCTTTACAAACATTTTACTACATTTGTCGCATGAGAGTGGGTATCGCATACGACCTGAAATCGGATTATATCGCAGAAGGATATTCCGAAGAAGAAGCTGCTGAATTTGACAGCGAGGAAACTATTGCCGGCATTGAAAACGCTTTAAAGGCCAATGGATATAAAACTGAAAGGATAGGTAATGTCAGGTCTCTGCTGAGTCTTCTTCATAATGGCAAACGATGGGATATTGTTTTCAATATATGTGAAGGTATCAATGGAATAGGACGCGAAGCACAAGTTCCGGCAGTGCTTGATATTTTTAACATCCCTTATACTTTTTCCGATGTGCTTGTAAATTCCCTTACGCTTCACAAGGGGCTTACAAAACGTGTTATCCGCGATTTGGGAATTCCCACAGCCGATTTTGCAGTCGTTGAAACTACCGCCGATATTGATAAGATCGATTTGCCTTTCCCTCTTTTTGCAAAACCTGTTGCCGAAGGAACAGGAAAAGGAATTAACCCACATTCCAGGATCACAAAAGTTGAAGAGTTAAAAATTGCCTGCGTCGAAAGGATTAAACAATTCAAACAGCCGGTGCTTGTTGAAACTTTTTTACCCGGAAGAGAATTCACTGTTGGAATAATCGGAACAGGCGAAGAATCTGAGACCGTTGGTATAATGGAAGTCTGTTTCAGGGAAACAGAAACCATACATAAAGAACATCAGGAAGCAAAAATTTATTCATATCATTCCAAAGCCAATTATGAACAGATGATTGATTACACTGTCCCTGAAAAAGAAATAACGGATAAATGTTATGAAATAGCTCTTGCTTCATGGAAAGGGCTTGGATGCAGGGATGGCGGACGTGTTGATCTGAGAATGGATAAAAAAGGCATACCTAATTTTATTGAAGTAAATCCATTAGCAGGTTTAAACCCTGTTCATTCAGACCTTCCCATACTATCAAAAATGGCAGGTTTATCTTATGAGAAATTAATCGGAAAAATAATGGAATCAGCTAAAAGGAGAATGATTAGAAAATGAGAAATAACAAAGTTGTAATACTGTATAATAAGTTATCCGAAAATCCTCTACCCGATGAATTGGATGTGTTGACACAGGTAAACCTGGTAGCAGAAACCCTTCAGGAACTTGGCTATGTTACTAGCGAAGTTCAGTTTTCATTTAAAATAGATGAAGCAATACATCAGTTAAAAGAAATTGATCCTGCTTTTGTTTTTAACCTTGTTGAATCCATTGACAACAAAGGGGAATTATGTTATATAGGACCTGCCATTCTTGATTATTTGCATATTCCATATTCCGGAGTTCATCTGGAAGGAATGTTCCTTACAACAAATAAAGTTCTGACAAAAGATGTCCTGAAGGTTAATGGAATTCCCACAGCAGAGTGGATTGAGCTTGATGAGCCTGAAAAAATAGATCCGGCTGAAAGATACATTCTGAAACCAAAATGTGAAGATGGTTCACTTGGGCTTGACTTCGACAGTGTGTTTTTTGGAAACGACAAAACTTATATTGAGAAGTTAAAGAGTCTCAATAGAAAAAAATTCTTCATTGAGAGGTATATTGAAGGAAGGGAATTTAATATTTCTGTGATTGGTGGTAAAAATGGTCCTGAAGTAATGCCTCATGCTGAAATGCAGTTCATCAATTTCCCTGAAGGTAAACCAAAGATAATGGGTTATTCAGCTAAATGGACAGAAGATACATTTGATTATAAACAAACCGTCAGAACCTTTGAATTCAAAGAAAATGATAAAGATTTACTGAAGCGGCTGAATAAAATTTGTGTCAAATGCTGGAAGGTTTTTGATCTGAAAGGATATGTAAGGGTAGATTTCAGAGTGGACAATAACAATAATCCATATGTTCTGGAAATAAATGCAAACCCTTGCATATCGCCGGATAGCGGCTTATATGCTGCCATATACAAAAAAGGTTATACCTTTAAACAATTTATTGAAAAAGTTATTGAAGATATTTTATAATATGAACCTAGACAATCTTAAATTCAGAACCAAAGTCATTCCCGAAGACCTCGAAAATATCAGGGAAATTATTCATTCAACGGGCTTCTTTTATGATTTCGAAATTGATGTAGCTATTGAACTGGCAGAAGAATACCTGCAGTACGGTATTGAAAGCGAATATTATTTTCTGTTTGCTGAAATAGATGGTAGAACTGTTGGATATACGTGCTTTGGACCGATTGCCTGCACAAAACGCAGTTTCGACCTTTACTGGATAGCCGTCCATAATGATACCCGTGGTTCCGGTCTTGGTAAAATTCTGATGCTTGAAACAGAAAAAATCATCAAAGACCTTGGAGGTAAAAACATTTTCATTGAAACTTCTTCCCGTGAAAAATATATGTCAACGCAGAAGTTTTATGATGCCTGTGGCTGCGAACTCATTGCCCGTATAAAAGATTTTTATGACGAAGAAGATGATAAACTGATTTATAAAAGGACTGTCTAAGTCCCATTTACACACACACCTTCCGGATTAATTTTCTTACTTTTGCAGTATAAACACTGCATAATAATTGACTTCACAAGAATTTACGGCTAACAACTGGTTGCCCATTTCAAAAAAAGAAATTGAAGCGAGGGGATGGGATCAGGCTGATATCATTATTGTATCAGGTGATGCTTATGTTGACCACCCATCTTTTGGACATGCGGTTATTGCGCGCATATTAGAAAAAGACGGTTTTAAAGTTGCCATCCTGCCTCAACCAAACTGGCGCGATGATCTTCGTGATTTCTTAAAGCTTGGCAAACCAAAGCTATTCTTTGGTGTTACTGCAGGCTGCATGGACTCCATGATAAATCATTACACTGCAAACAAACGACTGCGTTCTGATGATGCTTATACTCCCGGAGGTGTAGCCGGTTTCAGACCAGATTATGCCAGCATAGTTTACAGCAAAATACTAAAAAAGCTTTTTCCTGAAACGCCTGTTATTCTGGGTGGTGTGGAAGCATCTTTAAGAAGATTTACTCATTATGATTACTGGTCGGATACATTAAAACCTTCACTTCTTATTGATTCTGGCGCTGACATTCTTGTTTATGGGATGGGAGAAATTCCCATCAGGAAAATTGCAAAAGAACTGGCAAAAGGCAATTCAATTTCAGACATCAAAGCCATTGAGCAAATAGCTTATGTGAATCTTGAGAAGCCAGATTCGAAAGATATTATTGAACTCGCCTCATATGAAAAATGCATTGCTGATAAAAAGGTCTATGCAAAGAACTTCACTTATATAGAAACTGAATCCAATTCTCTTGAAGCGAAAACTTTGGTGCAGCAGCATGGTAAAAAATGGCTGGTAGTTAATCCTCCTGCAAAGCCGATGAACACAAAGGAAATTGATTCATCATTCGATTTGCCTTATACACGCTTACCCCATCCCAGATATAGAAACAGGGGAAATATTCCTGCTTATGAAATGATAAAGTTTTCTGTAAATATTCATCGGGGTTGTTTTGGAGGGTGCAGCTTCTGCACTATTTCAGCGCATCAGGGTAAATTTGTTTCGAGCAGGTCTGAGCATTCTATCCTTGAAGAAGTAAAAGCAATAACAGCACAGGAAGATTTTAAAGGACATATTTCCGATCTTGGCGGTCCATCGGCAAATATGTACAAAATGCAGGGAAAAGATATAGCTATTTGTAAATCATGCAAACGCTATTCATGTATCTATCCTGCAATATGCAAGAACCTTGAAATAAATCATAAACCATTAATTGATATATATAATAAAGTGTCGGAATTGCAGGGAATAAAAAAAGTTACTATCGGAAGTGGTATACGCTATGATATGTTCCTTACAAATGATAGTGCATCCGACAAGGCTAACCATTTATCCGAATATGCACGTAAACTTATTAGTCACTATGTTTCGGGAAGGTTGAAAGTTGCGCCGGAACATACTTCTGATGATGTTTTGAACATCATGCGGAAACCTTCTTTTCGTTCATTTAAAATTTTCAATACACTTTTCAACAAGATATGCAGGGAAGAAAAACTAAACCAACAACTCATACCGTATTTTATTTCCAGTCATCCCGGTTGCACTCTTGAGAATATGGCAGAACTTGCAACCGAAACAAAGGAACTCGGCTTTCAGCTTGAACAGGTGCAGGATTTCACTCCAACTCCAATGACATTAGCAACTGAGATGTATTATACAGGGCTCGACCCATACACTTTAAAACCTGTTTATATTGCAAAAACGTCTAATCACAAACACGAGCAGCAGAAATTTTTCTTCTGGTATAAAAAAGAAAACCATAATTGGATACAGGATACTTTGCATAAATTAAAAAGGGATGACCTTATACCGAAGTTTTACAAGGAATCGAATTCCTTTAAGAAAAGAAAATGAAACAGCAGCATGATGTTATCGTAATTGGAGGAGGCGCAGCCGGAATAATGGCAGGTATATTTGCTGCAAAAGCAGGAGCAAAAGTTCTTATACTTGAAAAGATGAAAGAGCCGCTCCGTAAGTTGAAGATCACAGGCAAAGGAAGATGCAACATCACCAATACAGCACCATTATCGGATTTTCTTGCAGAAACAGAGCCATATGCAAATTTTCTAAGACATGCATTTACAAGATTCTTTAATGAAGACACGATAAACTTCTTTCATGAAATAGGCGTTGATACTGTGGTTGAAAGAGGTGGAAGGGTATTCCCCAAAAGTAATTCAGCAACTGATACAGCTGCAAAGCTATTTGATTATGCAAAAAAATCAGGAGTGGAATTTCGCTGCAACAGCAAAGTAAAAAGGTTTATTAAGAATAATGATATTATTGAGGCAGTTGAAATTGTTCCTAATCAAATTATAAAAGGTAAATGTTTTATTCTTGCTGCAGGCGGAGCTTCGTATCCTGCAACAGGTTCTTCGGGTGAAGGCTATCCTATGGCACGCGAACTTGGACATACTGTTACTGCTATTCGCCCTGCCCTCGTACCAGTTGAAACAAAAGGTGAATCTGCAAAGAACCTACAGGGATTAAGCTTGGTGAATGTTAAAGTGAATGTTTGGATAGACGGGAAGAAAGTCGATGAAGAGTTTGGTGAAATGTTGTTTACTCATTTCGGATTATCCGGTCCTATCATACTTACTTTAAGTCGCCGGCATAATGAAGCCATACAGCAAAAGAAGAATGTGATATTCTCTATTGACCTGAAACCTGCACTGGATGAACAGAAACTTGATGACCGACTACAAAGAGATCTGAATGAGAACGGAAAAATGAAACTCTCTAATATTTTTAAACAATGGCTTCCTTCCAAGCTTATTCCTGAATTCATGCGGTTGCTTTCTCTTGATGGCGAAAAGCTGGCTAACCAGGTAAAAGGAGAAGAAAGGAAAAAAATCCGGATGCTTCTGAAAGATTTCCGTTTTGAAGTCACTGCTCTAAGACCTTTTAGTGAAGCGATAATAACAGCAGGCGGCATAAGTCTTGAGCAGGTAAATTCTAAAACACTTTCTTCTAAATTATTCCCTAATCTTTTCTTTGCTGGTGAGGTGCTCGACCTTGATGCCAATACCGGAGGTTATAACCTGCAGATAGCTTTTTCAACAGGTGTTCTGGCTGGAGAACAGGCTGCAATAGCTGCAACGAAAGGAGAAGCTACTAATATTTGATGTTATATATAGTTATAGCGTTAAGTTAGAATTAATAATATGTTCTCAGGTCATTTTCCTATAAAATACGATGAGCCTCTTTTTCGCTCTCCCAGCGAAGCGGAATCTCTCATATTGCAGGCCACAATAGGATGTGCATGGAACAGGTGCTCCTTTTGCGAAATGTACACTTCCAAAGTTTTCAGGATTAAAAAAGAAGAAGATATCCTCCGTGAAATAAAGATAGCCTCTGAAGTATTACCGGATACGCGAAAAATATTTCTTGCCGATGGAAACCCTTTTGTTTTGTCCACCAGAAAACTTCTGACCATATTAAACAGCATACAGGCTTCTTTCAAAAGAATAAGGAGGGTTTCGACTTATGCATTACCGGCAGATATTCAAGCCAAATCAATTGATGAACTGAAAGAGTTGTGTCATGCCGGTCTCAGGCAGATATATGTGGGCATTGAATCGGGCGATGATGAACTGCTTAAAATAATCAATAAAGGAGAAACATTTTCGTCGACTGTAGATGCTATGCTAAAAGCCAAAGAAGCCGGAATAAAACTTTCGGTGATCATCCTTAACGGGCTTGGCGGATTGAAATACAGCAGGCAACATGCTATTAGTTCAGCAAGGATACTCAATGAAATTCAGCCGGAGTTTGCATCGGTGCTGGTGCTTAGCTTTCCATTCGGAACAGCGCATTATATCAAGAGATTCAACGGGGAATATATTCCCATGAACATCACCGATTTATTAAAAGAGCTGGAATTGTTCATTTCTCATACTGAACTAAAAGGAACTATTTTCAGAAGCAATCATGCTTCAAACTACCTTGTATTGAGCGGTATCTTATCGAAAGACAAAAAAACATTCCTTGAACAAATTCGTTTTGCCATAAACAACCCTGATATTGCAGGGCTTCGGGAGGAATGGCAAAGAGGGCTGTAAGCTAGGATAAGGTGCTTTGTTGTTCTTTATTCTTTTACAAACTTCCTCACCTCTATCCCTTTTTCCGTTCTCACTTCCACTACATACACCCCGCCAGGCAAAGATGAAACATCTATGTTTGCACTTTTATCAGTGGTTGTCCGGGATTCTAGTAGCTGGCCATGCATGTTTAAAATTTTTATTGTTGACTGCGCCGGTAAATCAATTGTTAAAGTATAGCTTGCAGGATTTGGAAACACTTTAATCCGGTTAACAATCTCATCCGCATTTATTCCTGTTACCACTCCGCAATGCCCTGCATTTCCCGTAGGGTTGCGCAAATAATTTATCTTTTTATTTGCATCCACATAAATAATATGTACAGAGCAATAGCTGTATGCAACGAATGTTGAGCTACCTGCAAAAGTGAATGGCGTATCCCATGTTGTTCCGCCATCATGTGAATGAAAATATTTTGGACCAACTGAACTTCCACAAACCACATGCAAATCGGAACCATTACGAACCATGTCAGGATAATAATAAGTATTAAGTGTGTCATTGCTTAAATTGATGTTCGGATTCCAGGTAGCGCCCGAATCGGATGACTGAGACAATAAAATTTGATAGTGAGTGGTATGCGGGTTAGCTCCTGAAACAACATTTACATTCGCACCATCCGACCAGACCATTGTACTGTAAACTGTTTGCGGAACAATCATCACATCAGGTCCCCAGGTTACACCATAATCCGATGATTCTTTGTAAAATATTTGCATCGCACCACTTCTGTTATCATTCCAGGACATGTGAATGCGGGAACCCTCGGCGTGAATGGCTTCATCTTCTGAACGCCCAACTGAAAATGTAAGCTGCTGTTTATGGCTCCATGTTACGCCATTATCAACGGAACGCATAAAAAATATTTCAGTGTTATATGGAGCAGCAGCCGTTACACTGTCATTAGCCATATATACATTATTCCCCGAAACAGCAACAGCAGGCCAATCGGCTGTCGAATCAAGAAAAACATTTGGTCCCCAGGTATTTCCCCCATCGGTAGAATGTTTATACCAGGATGCACGCATTCCACCAACTGGTTTCATCTCTCTCCAAACCACATGTACATTCAGTCCGTTTACTGCTATGGCAGGATTCCATGCATTATGGCTTAGGTTAGTGATAGCAACCGGAGTGCTCCATGTTAAGCCAGTATCCACGGAACGCATATAATAAATTGCAGCTGTTGTGCTGCTGAGTTTATCTGTGTATACAACATGTATTGTATCGCCGTTTACACCTATACATGAGCCCATGCTCTCATTCAGTCCTGCCGAAACAGCACCCGGTGTAATATTAACAGGAGAGCTCCATTGTGCAAATGCACTGCTTAAGCCATATACGGCAAGCAAAACTACCGATGTAATTAGTTTTCTCATCTTTCTTGTGTTTTAATTCAACATTAGTACTGATTCTTTGCGGATTTTATATATGCAGCTTACTTACTATGAAGACGAATTATTTATTAATAGTTGCCTGCAAAATATAAAACTTTCGACTCAATTTTATAATGGCTTAATAATGATTCTTTTTCAAGATTTCTTAAATTTTTGGCTGGAATATCTGTCCATTTAAAATTTATAAGGGTGTAAATCTTCAAGTACATCAAATAAATTTTGTTAATCACACAATATTGTGCATTTTTTTCACGTTAACTGGTTAAAATAAGTGTTATAAACAGAAATTATATACTAATAATGACTTAAACATCCGCCAGAAGCCATGCACAGCCGTAAGATAGGAAAAAAAGGCATAGTGTACGAATGGACTCCCTGGTTGGAATTTATTGTTAGTTAAGACAAAACAGGCGTGGTTACCCTGTTTCTTTTGTGTTTTTCATAGTTTGAGGAAAACCTGCCCTGTATCCGGGCAGGTTTTTTATTTTCCATTGTAAACATGCAATGTTTGACATCAAACATTTAATGAATCACTTGAAACATTCAATGAATCGCTTGAAACATTTAATGGATCACTTGAAACATTTAATGAATCGCTTGAAACATTCAATGGATCACTTGAAACATTGAATGGATCGCTTGAAACATTCAATGAATCACTTGAAACATTCAATGAATCACTTGAAACATTTAATGAATCACTTGAAACATTCAATGGATCACTTGAAACATTTAATGAATCGCTTGAAACATTCAATGTTTGAAAGCAAAAATTCGCTGTTTGAATGCAAACATTAAAAAAACCACTTAAAACATCCTGCTTTTTATCCCTTAATTAGTGTGAAAAGCTAAATTTTGGCAAAAACAGCAGGGAATGATGGGCAATTTGCCTTTAAAGCAAGGAAGTTTATGGTTTTTCGACTAAATTATTTTCGATGAATTGCTTGACTGAGGGAAGAAAATTATATATTATTGCAGATAGATAAGATGAAAGTATGATAAATGTAAGAGCAATGCACCCAAAATTAGCTGCATTGCTCTAACGATATTATACCTATAAACAAGTTATGTGCAACCTTAATATGATAAAGGATATAAAATGAAAGAAGAAATTTTTATAAGTTATTCGGACAGTGACAAAGAGAAAGTTGATCTAATTGTAAAAGAACTTGAGGGCAATACAAGGTTTCAATCTCTTGTAATTGCTTCAAACAGAGAAGCGCTTAAACCTTTAGCAAAAAAGGTGGCTGACGGAATAGAGAAAGCAAAAGTCATTGTTCCAATATTGACAAAAAATTCCTTTATGACACAGTGGATAAACCAAGAAATAGGTTATGCAACAGCTTTAAACAAAAAAATAATTCCTATAGTTGAAAAAGATATTATAGGCAGTTTAAAGGGTTTTATTCATAAAGAGATTGACTTACCCTACAATTACAAACCAAATGACAATAAAGCAAAAGAACATAAGGACTTTATTAGTTGTTTTCGATTATTATTATCTGACTTGGAAAAAGAGTATAAGCCATCTAGCATTATTGTAGAAACTCCAAAGAAAACTGATTTTGAAAAAAGTTTAGAGCAAGTAGATATTGTAAATGCCGAATTAGACTTCCATAATAAAAGAAAAGCATTTCTTAATTCTCCAGAAACAGTCGGTATTGCAGAAAATGAAGTTCGTGGAATGTTTGCGGATATTGAGGAAAAAGTAAAAAAGCTTAAAGAGAAAAAAATCACATTTGGAGTTGAAAGAGATGAGTATCCGCTAACTTATATTTTAAAATCTCAAGGGTTTAGTTTTAGTATAGCTTGGCAGTTAAAATACAATGACAACCTTGGAGGTTCGACCCTTTTTGTAAGACTTTGGCTTGGGCATTTATCCAATGATGAAAGTAAGACATATATACCAGGTGAAGAACCTAAGATGAGTAATGGCACTGAATATGATTTTGACCGTGACAGGGAATATAATATTTGTTGGTCAAGCCGTTCGGATAAAAAACAATATACATCTGTTCAAATAGTTGATAGATGTCTGCATTGGCTTGTCGATCAAGTTTCAAAAAAACGACTTGACAATAGATGAATAAGGCAGCACATAACATAGCATTGCTTCATCTCATCGCCTTGGCGGATAGCCTGCTTCTTACTTCACTTTTTCTTAGCGTTAGCCGCTTTCTGCTGTTCCAGTCTGCGCTTTTCGTCGCGCTGCTTGCGTTCCTGCGCTTCTTTCTCCTTCTTTGCCTTTACCTTTTCAATATCAAAGCTGTTCCTGCTTTTAAAAAGACTGTTGAACAGGTATGCATTTTTAGAACCGAAAATAGCCGAAGTATTGGCTGATGATTTAACGTAATACTTTTTAGCATCGTGGTTAATGGCGCCGCTTACTTCAATAGCCGGCATATTGTTTCCTTCTATCCTCAGTTTATAGGCTGCTTCAGGAAATTGCAACAGGCTGTCGGCAAACTCGCTGTTCTGTGAGTTTTTAATAGCATTTAAAAATCTGGCCACTTCAGCAGAATCGGCAGGCTGGTCGTCGAGCATCCATTTGCCCGCTGTTTTTGTAAGGGTAAATGAACTGTCGCCCGGGTAAGTAAAGGTTAATTTTGTAAGAAGGTCTTCATTAAAATTAAACAAGGTCTTATTCCTGTAAATGGAAACCTGGTCGCCGAACATCATGGAGAGGAAACCATCCACCACATAAACCCTGTCATCGTCGGCCACGCGTATATGCGATTTTACATCGCCACTCCTGTTACGGTTATATTGCATACCGCTGCTTTGGGAAACGGATATTCTGCCTGTCCTGAAATCGGCTGTAACCTGGTTATCCTGCTCAACAACCACATGAGAGCTTAAAGTATCGGAAATATCAAATTCGCCCCAGCACGATTTATCATTGCAGGCCACACTTTCCACTTTAACATGCGACAATGCCTGCAATATTCTTTTTAATGCCGTGGTATCGGCAGGAAATGATTTGTTGTCGCATTTCACTTCCCAATTTGTGCCGGTTTTAACCAACCTTATTTCTTTTTTGCCTTTACCTTTAGGGTATATTGTAATGGAAGTAACCTTTGCCGAATCAACGGTAAACAGATTGCTTTTAAACGACCTCTCACCATGATGGCTGTCGTAAACAAAAAATACCACAACCAGCAGCGCCAAAACTGCAAATATTATTATTAAAACTTTGTTATTTATTTTATTGAACATAATTAAACCTCCGAAAATTAATTAGGTTAAATATATTTCTCATTCATTCTTTTCATTCGCAAATTCATTCGGTATTGCCAGCGTATGAAACCAAAAACAATGATCAGGATAATTGGCAGTAAGAAGTTCAGATACTTAAGTAAAGTTTTTGTTCCATCCTCCAGCTGGGCAAGAGGACGGGAATTAACTTCTTTTGTTCTCAAATCAATCAGTCCGGTATCGTCTGAAAGCCAGTCAATAGCATTGACAATAAAGTTTAGGTTATCGGCAGAGATCTGTCTTGCTTCTTGTCCTTCGCCATTATTAGGGAAGTTGCCATCGGAAACAACAATAATTCTTGAAGACTGCTCGCCAACTATCTTACCGCTTAATAAACCGGCAACAGTGAGTTTGGATAATGGGAAATCTTTATCCTTCCAATTTCGGTTTATA
>JBEKEO010000038.1:0-19124 GCA_050013795.1 Bacteroidales bacterium | reverse complement strand
CATACTGGGGCAATACTCACTTGATGAGTTGCAAAACAGCCTGGGAACAAACCAGTTCGGGAAACCCGATATAAACCTTGGAACAGGCGCTTTCCTGAATCATGCAAGGGACTACCTGAATGGAAACGTGCTGAATTTTGAACAAAAAGGAATTGTCGTTGGGAAAAGCCTTGTTCAATACTGGGGCGTGCAGTATCAGCGGGAATACTTCAATTACCAGCTTAACGAATGGCAATTGAATGATTCCGCAGGTTACACTCTTCCGCATTCTCCCGATTCTGTTGGGTATGTTAATCCTTTTGTGCAGCCTAACAATCCGCTGGAAATGCAAAATGTGATTAAAGGGCAAAGCATCATTACTTCCAACCAGTATACTGGCTTCTATGAACAAAAGTGGAACATGGAATACGACAGCGCTGCCATGTGGCTTACGGCAGGTTTAAGGGCAAATTATCTTGATCTGGACAAGCAGCTTCTTGTCAGTCCGAGGGCTGCTTTTTCATACAGGCCAAACTGGGAACATGGCTATATATTCAGCTTATCAACCGGATATTACAGCCAGCCGCCGTTTTTCAAGGAACTTATTGGTTTCAACGGGGAGGTTAACAATAATGTAAAGGCGCAGACATCCATACATTTCGTGCTTTCGGGACAGACTGATTTCACCGCATGGGGCAGGCCGTTTCATTATATTGCAGAAGCGTATTACAAGATACTTCAGGACCTTAATCCTTATGAGATCAATGATGTGAAGATACAGTATTATGCCGATAACAGCGCTCACGGATATGCTGCCGGCGTTGACATGAAAGTGAACGGCGAATTTGTGCCGGGGCTTGAATCGTGGGCGAGCATTTCGCTTCTGAAGACGCAGGAAAAAATAAATGGCGAAGCATATTCGGGCTACATTCCCACGCCTACCGACCAGCGGCTTAACATAGGCTTGTTCTTCCAGGATTTTCTGCCTAAGCATCCCACCTATAAAATGCACCTGGGCCTGCTCTATGGCACAGGGCTTCCGTTTGGTCCGCCCACCGTAAATACAAGGTATAAGGATACGCTTCGTTATCCTGCATATAAACGCGTGGACATCGGCTTTTCAAAAGAGTTAAAAGGAGCGAAAACAAAGCTTGCGCCTAATAACCCTTTCCACTACTTTAAAACCATCTGGCTTACCCTCGAAGTGTTTAACCTTTTGCAGATAAACAATGTGATTTCCTATATTTGGGTTGCAGATGTTACCGGAACTCAATATGCCGTTCCCAATTACCTTACCCCGAGGCAGGTTAACCTGAAGCTGGTTATACAGTTTTAAACAGAGTGCCTAAAGTGTGCTAAAGTACTTAAAGTGCATGGAGTTCAATGTTGAAACCTGCCGAAAGGCAGGTTTTTTTATGCACTGCCTGCTAACTTTTGCTAAAAACATGTATTTCTATAGCGAGTTTGTGCATGTCGCTTACGACTTTGTGCAAGTCGTTTACGACTTTGTGCATGTCGTTCACGAGTTTGTGCAAGTCGCTTACGACTTTGTGCATGTCGCATACGACTTTGTGTAAGTCGCTTACGACTTTGTGTAAGTCGTTCACGAGTTTGTGCAAGTCGCTTACGACTTTGTGCATGTCGTTTACGACTTTGTGCATGTCGTTTACGACTTTGTGCATGTCGCTTACGACTTTGTGCATGTCGCTTACGACTTTGTGCAAGTCGCTTACGACTTTGTGCATGTCGTTTACGACTTTGTGTAAGTCGTTTACGAGTTTGTGCAAGTCGCTTACGACTTTGTGCAAGTCGTTTACGAGTTTGTGTAAGTCGTTTACGAGTTTGTGCAAGTCTCACGTGATATTTTGAATTGAATTTTAAACAGTTCCTGATAATATTGTAATTTTGGGGAAATATCTGAAAGTAATACAACTAATAAATGAATTATCAGAAATAAACTCCAACTAGTTTCTAATTTAATGTAAATATTAATACAATATTTGCTTTTATAATAAATAGAATAATGCCGACCCGCTATACCATAGAAGACTTGCAGGAATATGCCACCATTAAAGGAGGCAAATGTTTGAGTAATGAATTCTGGGATATTGAAACCAAGTACAAATGGATGTGCTCGAAAGGGCATACTTGGGAAACAGGGTTTAATATTATCAAACAGGGAGGATGGTGCCCCAGATGTGATAAAGAAATAAAAACAAAAGTTGAAAAACTAAAAGAACTAAAGGCGATTGCAAAAGAAAAAGGAGGCAAATGTTTATCTGATGAATATATAAACAACCGTACAAAATTAGAATTTCAGTGCAGCGAAGGACATATATGGGAAACTACACCCGACAATGTTATTAGCAATAAATGGTGCCGGATTTGCAGTTATAAAGATAGGGGAGAAAAACGAAAAGACAATATAGAAACATATCGGAAAATAGCTGAAGAACGCGGAGGTAAACTTTTATCGGGTAAATATATTAATAGCAGCATACCGCTTTTATGGGAATGCAGCAAAGGGCATCAATGGAAAGCTAGTCCTACTGATGTGAAAAATAATAAACACTGGTGCCCGGTTTGTGGTCGTAAAGCTGCAGGTGAAAAAAGAAAAGACAATATAGAAACATATCAGAAAGTTGCCATTGAAAGAGGAGGAAAACTTATATCGGATAAATATATTAATAGCAGTTCACCGCTTTTGTGGGAATGCGCCAAGGGGCATCAATGGAAAGCACGCCCTAATGAGGTGAAAAATAAAAAACAATGGTGCCCGTTTTGTGCCGGGGTTACAAAACATACTATTAAAGATATGCAGGAACTGGCTGCCAAAAGAGGAGGTAAATGCTTATCGAAAGAATATAAAAATAATAAAACAGAATTAAAATGGCAATGCAGTGAAGGGCATATCTGGAAAGCACCGCCACACAGTATTCTTAGCAATAGGTGGTGTTTGAAATGCAGTCATAAATCTACAGGTGAAAAACTAAAAGACAATATAGAAACATATAAGAAAATAGCCGCTGAACATGGAGGAAAACTATTGTCGGATAAATATATTGATAGTAAAACACCGCTTTTATGGGAGTGCAGTAAAGGGCATCAATGGAAAGCTCGTCCTGAAGGTGTGAAAAATAATAATTATTGGTGTACTGTTTGTGCCGGTAAGGCAAAACACACTATTCAATATATGCACCAACTGGCAGCCAACAGGGGAGGCAAATGCCTGTCGAAAGTGTATATTAACAACCGCACTAAATTAGAATGGCGATGCAACAAAGGACATCAATGGAAAGCCGACCTTGCTAGTGTAAAAGATAAAAAAAAATGGTGCCCGTTTTGTTCTCGCATTGCACGTAAAGGCAAGCGAAGTGTTAAATCAAAAGATAAGTGAATAATTGCAAAAACACTATACTTTACAATATTGTAATTTTGGGGATATATCTAACTATTATCAGGCTTATAAACGAGTTATTGTATATTTTTAGGTTTAAAAGGTATTATGACTAGTAATGAAAAGTATCTGAACTTTCTAAGTAATCCGTTTTCGAAAAATCTTTTAGATTCTACTTCTGAAATTTTAATGAATGGAGATAAAAGAAAAGGATTTGTACTAGGTCAAAATAATCATCATTTATTAAATGAAAGAGAAAAATATATTATGAGGATTCAAAAACGACACAGCGACCTCATAGCTACAATTGAACAAATAAATTTTATTAAAATCTTTCTAAGTCGATTTCCTAATAAAGATTTTCTTTCAAATAATAATATAAATCAGTTAACTTATATACAATACCACTCGGAAGTTCTATTTCATAAGGTTCATACGATTTTAGAAATCATGAAGCTATTAATTAATGAAGTATATATTTTAAAAATTGAACCAGAGGATTGCTCTTGGAATACCTTAATATCAAAATTGAATAAGAATTATTTACCAATGAAAATCATTGATAAATATTTTAAAACTTTTGAAAAATTTATTGAAATGAGACATGCAAATTCTCATCGGGGAATTTATGATGATGTTGAAAAGGATAAAATTAATTTGGATTTTGGATTTGGAGTTTACGAAATGCATGAAAGAATGGGAATTGAAACTGATACAGAGTTTAAAAAGATATTTCCAAAATATTTAATAAATTATAAAATTAAAGAATTTAAAAAAAATCGTATTAAACTTGTAAGTAAAGTACAAGATATTATCTATGAATTAACAAATGATTTTTTAGTATCATTAATTGACGAATTTGAAAAAAAGAAAAAAAAGCATCATAACATGCGGCAGCATACTTCTGCTGAATCATAATACTTTGTAAAACAATTCTAAATCACTCACTCATGAACAAACTATATTTCGGCGATAATTTAGAAATACTGAAAAGCCTGTATAAGGAGCATCCGCAGGGTTTTATTGATTTAATATATATCGACCCGCCTTTCAATTCAAAGCGCAATTACAATGTGCTTTTCGAGCATGTGGAATTAACCGACACTAAAGCGCAAAAAGAAGCCTTTGCCGATACATGGAGCAATGTTTCGTATATTGATACCTTGAACGAAATATTGGAATTAAATAAAAACATTTACGACTTTCTTAAGACATTGGATAAGATTTCCAATTCAAAGGCTTCGGTGTCCTATCTTACCACTATGACTATCCGCTTAATTTATATGCACAAACTGCTTAAAGATAGCGGAAGCTTTTATCTGCATTGCGACCCTACTATGAGTCATTATCTGAAAATAATGTGTGATTTTATTTTTGGAGAAAAGAATTTTAGAAATGTAATTAATTGGAAAAGGCATACCCCAAGAGGTGCAAAGGTTACTTCTAACCAATTTCCAAGAGTAGTAGATGATATTTTATTTTATTCCAAGACAATAAATAATATTTATCATCAAGAATTTAGAATGTTCACTAATGAATTTATTACAAAGCGATATAAGAAAGATGAAAATGGTCGCCTTTGGAGAGATGATAATTTGGGAACATATTCTGAAGAATCAATAGCCAATTTTGAGAAAGAAGGAAAAATATATGTAACAAAGAATGGCAAAAAAAGATTGAAAAGATATTTAGATGAAGAGAAAGGGGTTGCAATTGATACTATGTGGATTGATATTCCTTCAATTAATTCACAAGCGGATGAACTGCTTGGATATCCTACTCAAAAACCTGAAACATTATTAGAGCGAATAATAAAAGCTAGTTCAAACGAAGGCGATGTAGTAGCCGATTTCTTTTGCGGTTGCGGCACTACCATAACAGTGGCAGAACGTTTAAAGCGCCAATGGCTTGGGGTGGATATTTCGCATTTGGCTGTAAAGCTTATGGCAAACAGGCTAATCAATGCATTTGGCAAGGATGTAAAAACTACTTTCGAGATATTCGGTTTTCCAAAAGATATAGATTCGGCAAAGGAACTGGCAGAAAACACAAGCGGTGGCAGGTTAAAGTTTGAAGAATGGATAGTGGAAGTTATGCTGCACGGCATACTGAACGAAAACAAAAACCAGATGGGTTACGATGGTTATTTTACTTTCGATGTGCAGGGCGAAAAACAAATAGGCATGATAGAAGTAAAAAGCGGTGGAGCAACCTCTACTCAATTAAATCATTTTATTAAGACAGTCGAATCGAAGAACGGAAGCATAGGCGTGTTTGTGTGTTTCGAGAAGCAGATTACAAAGAATATGCGGATAATAGCCAAGGACGAAGGTTTTTATAACGAAGCTGTTTTCGGGCATCATTATCCAAAGATTCAGATTATATCAGTAGAAAGCTTGGTGAATGGAGATACAATAAATATACCCGTATCAACAAAAACCACGTTTAAAGTTGCGCCTAAAGAAATAAGCGTTAGTAAACAGCATAAATTGGATATTTGAACCTTGAACAACTAAAGCCATTAAGCAAATAAAAAAGACCGCTTCAATATTTGGGCGGTCTTTTCATTTATTTAAAAGTCAAATCTATTCCGAGAAAGATAAAATTGATTCCTTTATTATTTCAATGGCATCCATTATCTGTCCTTCGCTTATTACCAGCGGTGGGGCAAAACGGATGATATCGCCGTGGGTAGGTTTTGCAAGCAGCCCGTTATCGCGCATCTTTAAGCAAACATCCCATGCTTCTTTGCCCTGCACAGGATTAATGATAACGGCATTCAGCAAGCCCTTGCCCCTTACCAGTTTTATCATAGGCGATTCAATCTTCCTGATTTCTTCCCTGAAGATGTTTCCAAGAGCAAAAGCTCTTTCAGCCAGTTCTTCATCTTTCACTACCCTTAAAGCGGCAATGGCAACACGGCATGCCAGCGGGTTACCGCCAAAGGTGGAACCATGTTCGCCGGGTTTTATGCAAAGCATGATATCATCGTCGGCAAGCACTGCCGAAACAGGCAATACGCCTCCGCCAATGGCTTTGCCAAGAATGATAATATCAGGACGAATATCTTCGTAATCGCAGGCAAGCATTTTGCCCGTGCGTGCAATTCCTGTCTGCACCTCGTCGGCAATGAACAATACATTAGCTGCTTTACACAGATCATAACAACTTTTCAGGTAGCCGTCGTCAGGGACAAAAACACCGGCTTCGCCCTGTATGGGCTCAACAAGAAAGCCTGCCACATTCGGGTCTTTCAATGCTTCAGCAAGTGCATTGGTATCATTGTAAGGTATCTTTACGATTCCCGGAACAAATGGGCCATAACCGCCAAACGATTCGGGATCGTTAGAAAGAGAAACGGCAAGAATGGTTCTTCCGTGGAAATTGCCTTCGCAGCAAATGATCTTTGCCTGGTTTTCGGGAATGCCTTTTTTAGTGTACGCCCATTTCCTGCAAAGTTTTACTGCCGTTTCTACGCCTTCGGCGCCTGTGTTCATGGGCAATACTTTATCATAGCCGAAATATTCGGTCACATATTTCTCGAATTCGCCAAGGCAGTCGTTATAAAATGCGCGCGAAGTGAGCGTCATCACTTCAGCCTGGTCGATAAGTGCATCAATGATCCTGGGATGGCAATGTCCTTGGTTTACGGCAGAATAAGCTGAAAGGAAATCGAAATATTTTTTTCCGTCAACATCCCAAAGGTAAACACCTCTGCCTTGCGAAAGCACAACAGGCAGCGGGTGGTAATTATGAGCGCCGTATTTGTCTTCCATTTCAACCAAGCGCATCGCTCTTTCTGATAAATTCAATTCTTTTACTGCTTCCATAAAATTGAGGGTTTATAATATGAATACTATGATTAATTTAAGGAAGGCAAAGATAAATGATTTTTGATTTACTTGCAATTTTTTTGAATAAGGTATTTCGCATCTTCATCCCCGTTTGAAAAGGCTTTCATAAAATCGCTACAGGCATTTGGATTGTCGCCTTTTTGTAGGTATGCCATTCCTCTTTTCCTGTATAGATTGTATTTCCCGCCTGATTTAGCAATCACTTTTGAATAATCATCAATACTCTGGTCATACTTTTTAAGATTATAACAGGCATCAGCACGGTTATAATATGCTTCGAGATAGGCAGGATAAAGTGTCAAAGCGGTGGAAAGATCAGCATAAGCTTTTTCGTAGTTCTTCAAATACCCGAATAGCACACCCCTGTTGTAATATGCCAGGGTGTCTTTTGGGTAATAGACAATAACGCTGTCAATATCTTTCACTGCATCTGCATATTTCCCGAGTCCTGAAAATGCATAAGAACGGTTGGTGTATGCTTTTATATCCTTTGGATTCTTTGCAATGATAACGGAATTTTCTTCAATTTGCTTATTAAAATATGGGATGCAATAATTAGTTTTATATTTTTCAGCTTCCTTGTCACCGAGTTGAATGGCTTCATTCCAATCCAGACAGGCATTATCCGTTTGACCTGTGTTGTAATAGACCGAACCTCTGAATCGATAAGGCTCCGGACTTTTGGGATTTGCTTTCATTGCAAGCGTATAATTGTTAACAGCGCTGTTGAACTTTTTTTCGTTGGCATAAATGTTCCCAAGCCCGATATAAGCAGGATAAAAAGTAGGACTGACTTTTACAAGCCGTGAATAATCGGTAATTGCCTGATCGTATTTCCCAAGGTAATAATATGTAACACCCCGGTTGTAAATTGCATCGTGCAGAGTTGAATCCAGGTCGATTGCTTTCGAGAAATAAATTATAGCCTGGTTATAGTTTTCCATATTTGCATGAGCAAGGCCTAAGTAATAATAAGCTTTTGCATTATTCTGATCGATGTTAATCGCTTTAGTGAAATAGGGAATTGCTTCTGCAAATTTTCCCGATTTTAGCCTTACATTTCCACTATCGGTAAGCTGATTTGTTGTTTGTGACAAACCAGCAAGACTTAAAAATAAAAAAATAACGAAGTTAAAACGTTTAAGCATAAATCAAAAAGTTAAAACAGGAGTATGAGATTTGTGACAAAGATACCGGAATAAACAAAAATTGTAATAAATTATTATTCACCATATCAAACATTTATGATTTAAATTATGTAAATAATTTTTAAAAATAGTTGATTTTGCATATTTTTTTTATATATTTGTATCATCAAAAAAAGATTAACCTAATAAAATATGATATGAAAAAGATATTTACACTCTTATTCGTAATCGGAATATTCCCGCTAATTGTAAGTTCACAGACATTATCTCCCACTGTAGTATCATCATCAGGCGGTTTTGTAAGTAACAGTGCCGGAATGCTATCATACACCGTAGCTGAAATGACCATGGTGCAAACTTTTATACAATCGGCAAATATTCTTACACAAGGTTTCCAGCAACCCGAAGATATGTCAGTCGGGATTAAAGAATCTATTGTTGATGCTGGCGGTACACTAATTTACCCAAATCCGACAAACGGAAGCTTTACCCTGAGTTATTATAATTACGATAATTCCCAAACTGAAATAAACCTGTATAACATGCTTGGGCAAATACTTTTAACTAAAACTGTATCACAAACTGTTGGATTGAATACCCAGAAGTTTGACATAAGCACATACAGTCAGGGCATGTATTTTCTGGAGTTTACATCTACCAATTCAAAGGGAGAAAAGAAGACAGCCATCCATAAAATTAGTCTGGAATACTAATATTCTTCTGAATTTACTGCTTTTTCTCTTGTTTTGAGGAGGTTATTTCTTGCGCAGCCAAATCTGTTTTTAATATTAATTCTGTAGATTTACCGCTTTATTTTTCATTTGATTTCTTTATCGGTAAAGTGTTTTCGCTAATAGTGATATGAAAAAGCATTTTGGAATAATTGAGCAGCTCGAGATAATGGATATTGCTGATGAAGGCAAGTCGGTTGGAAAGTATAATGATTTGGTAGTATTTGTTTCGGGCGCTGTTCCCGGCGATATTGTTGACGTTAGGATTACAAAAAGTAAAAGGAATTATCTGGAAGCGAAAGTCGTTAATATTTATAAGCCCTCATCCGACAGGATACTTCCATTCTGTAAACATTTTGGAACATGTGGCGGTTGTAAATGGCAATACTTAAGTTATGAAAAACAGTTAGAGTATAAGCAAAAGCAAGTGAAGGATTGCCTGCAAAGGATTGCAAAAATCAATACTGAAGGTATTCTATTGCCTGTAAAACCCTCTGCAAAAACAACTTTTTACAGAAACAAACTTGAATATACATTTTCATGTTATCGTTGGCTTACTGATGCGGATATGCAATTTCCCGAAGAAGGAAGAAATATGAACGCTCTTGGATTTCATATACCTGGTAAGTTTGATAAAGTGCTGGATATAGAAACTTGTTATTTGCAGGAAGAGCCTTCGAATGCGATCAGGATTTCAGTAAGAGATTTTGCACTTAAGAATAATCTTGCTTTCTTCGATCTTCGCAAACAAAGTGGTTTTCTTCGGAATCTGATTATTCGAACCAGCATGGCAGGAGAAGTGATGGTGATAGTTTCATTTTTTCATGATGATGAAGAATGGCGAAATGCATTGCTTGAGCATATTGCAATGACATTTCCTCAAGTTACTTCTTTGATGTATGTAATAAATGAGAAATGCAATGATGTGATAACTGATTTGGATATCCAATGCTATAAAGGAAATTCATACATTATTGAAGTGATGGGAAACCTCAAATTTAAAATCGGACCTGTTTCTTTTTTCCAGACAAACTCGTCGCAGGCTTATGAATTATATAAGGTAGTGGCTGATTTTGCTGCATTAAAGGGAGACGAAATAGTTTATGATCTTTATTCAGGCACGGGAACCATTGCAAATTTTATTGCATTGAGAGCTAAAAAAGTTATTGGTGTTGAATATGTTAAATCGGCTGTGGATGATGCTCTAGAAAACTCGAAGATTAATGGAATTGCAAATACAACCTTTTATGCAGGCGATCTTGCTAAAGTTTTGAATGATTCTTTCGTGAAGGAAAATGCAATGCCGGATGTAATAATCACAGACCCTCCCCGCACGGGCATGCATAAAGATGTTGTGATGCAACTTCTTTCGATTTACCCTGAAAGAATAGTTTATGTGAGTTGCAATCCATCCACTCAGGCACGAGATATTGAAATACTTTCTGAAAAATATAATCTTTTAAAAGATCAACCCGTTGACATGTTTCCTCAAACGCAACACATAGAGAATGTGGCTTTACTGGTAAAAAAATAAGTTTAAAATAGTTAAGAAATTCCCTCTTCTTTTTTGGTTTGAAGATGAAATCCTATATTTGTTATCAATGATAAGGTTAAAAATAAAAATAGTATTATTTGTTTTTTTAGTTATCCCGATGCTTTCCTTTTGCAGCAGGGTTTCAGTTATTCCTTCGGATAGTAATAAGAATGTATTTGATTCATTGAAATGCAATGGATACAGGTATTTCAAAATGAAAGGCGTTCAATTTGATTCCTCAAGTAATTTGAAATTATATAATGAACTTTACGGCTGGCTTGGTGTTCCATACAGGTGGGGAGGAAGAAGCAAAGCAGGTGCTGATTGCTCCGGTTTTGCATCGTCGATTTATAAAAATGTTTATTCAATTAATTTGAGCGGATCGGCTGGTGATATTTCCAAAAAGTTTAAACCAATTGATAAGTCGGAGCTTAAGGAAGGTGATCTAATTTTCTTCAGCTTTGATAATAAATATATTGCACATGTAGGATTGTACCTTTCGAACAATAAATTTATTCATGAAACTTCATGGGGAAGAGGAATAATGATAAGTGATTTGAATGAATTTTATTATGCCAAATATTATTTTTCGGCAGGAAGATACGTAGATAATAAGAATGAAAAGCCTCAAACTGTCAAGAAGTAGTTCCCGACAGCGCTTCAATTATTTTCCTGGCATTTATATTTTTCTCTTCAATCGTTATCTTTGATTGCAGGAAATATTTCTCTCTTTTCACAAGCAAATCTTTTAAAAATAATTCAAGTTCTCCTTTGTTTTTGCAATGCTTTATTAAAGGACGCTTTCCTTTATCTGCAAAAAGCCTGGAGGCAAGTATCCCTGGATTATATTTGATATAAATGGAAATTCCTTTTGCATTTATCAACTCCATATTATCAAAGAAGCAAGGTGTTCCTCCCCCAGTGGATATGACTATATTATTTAATTGAAGAGTTTTTATTAAACATTCATGTTCTATCTTCCTGAATGTATCTTCCCCTTCAGATTCAAAGATTTCATTGATCTTCCTTCCTTCTTGTTCTTCTATCATTTTATCAAGATCAAGAAAGGCAAGACCAAGTTTATGCGCAAGTTCTTTTCCCAGTGATGATTTTCCGCTGCCCATGAACCCAATTAGAAAAATGCGCATAGTTTATACAATCAATGATCAATAATGATCTTCTGGATTATTCTTACTGATTCAGATGTCAGATATAGCATATAAACCCCGCTTGCGCATTTTTCATTATCAATCGGAAGCACTTCATCTTTTATCAGGAGATTATTTCCTTTGTGGAATAAAAGCCTTCCAGATAGATCCGTAATTTTAATATCGACCGCATCATTAAAATCAGTTAATGCTTTTATATAATATAATCCATTGTTGGGATTAGGGAAAATAGAAATAAAATCATTTCTGTTATATTCCGCAATTCCCGCGCATGTATCAACACTAACATGTATAGTATCAGCGCCAATGCATCCAAAGCTGTTCCCAACTTGCACAGAGTATGTCCCTGTAGTGCCGACAGTGATTGTTTGTGTTGTTTGTCCTGTATTCCAGTGATAAGAAGAAAAACCACTGCCTGCACTTAATGTAATGGTATGATATAAGCAAATGGTCGTATCGTTCCCAAGATGAATAACAGGTAAAGGATTAATAGTAACATTTGTATTGGCAGTAGCCGAACAACCCGTTGTACTATTTGTTACAGTAACAGTATATGTACCGCTTGCAGATGTGGTTGCACTTGTTATAGCCGGATTTTGATTAACGTTTGTAAAACTGTTAGGGCCACTCCAGTTGTAATTAGTTCCACCTCCGGAAGCAAGATTCAATGTTTTTCCGGCACATATCGGACTGTTACTTGAAGCTGTTGCTGCAGGATTTGAATTTACTGTAACAATAGTTTGTGCTGTTGACGAACAACCTGTTGTACTATTTGTTACAGTAACAGTATATGTACCGCTTGCAGATGTGGTTGCACTTGTTATAGCCGGATTTTGATTGGTGCTGCTAAAACTGTTAGGGCCGCTCCAGTTATAAGTTGAACCTCCTCCTGAGGTCAGATCCAATGTGTTTCCTGCACATATTGCACTATTGCTTGATGCTGTTGCAACCGGATTTGTATTAATCGTTACAGTAGTTTGCGCTGTGGCAGAACATCCAGTGGTGGAAATGGTAACAGTTACAGTATATGTACCGGCATCAGTTGTTGTTGCATTTAATATTGCAGGATACTGGTTAGAACTGCTAAAGCTGTTCGGTCCGCTCCAACTGAAAATGTAATTTGTCCCGCTTCCCGCAGATAAATCCAATGTATGCCCTGCGCATATTGCACTGTTACTTGTTGCTGATGCTATTGGGTTGCTATTAATAGTTACTGTTCTCTCAGCAGTATTCGAACATCCATATTGATTTGTCACAGTAACAGTGTATGTACCGGATGATGACACATTCAATATGGAATCTGTTGAAGAATTAGACCATAAATAAGTACAATGAGGATACCATGCATTAAGAGTTATGCCTGGTGGACAAACTGCTGTATCATTTCCAAGATGGACAACTGGAGAATGAACTACTGTAATATTCATAACAGTGGTATCTTTCACTCCCATCGTGGTGTCATAAGCAATCAATTTGACAGGATGTGTTCCGTAAGTGCTGAAATAATGAGTAGCGTTGATTGAATCACTGGTAGTTCCATCATCAAAAACCCATTTAAATGTATCGGCATCTATGCTGCTCTTGTTTGTTAAATTTACAAGGCCTGAATCGCACAATATTGTTTCGCTGGGCGTAAATGCAGCTGTGACGGTAGGATATTTATACATGGAATCGCTTGTCACACAGCTCCATTGTTTCAATGAATCAAGGAACTGGAAATGGATAATGTGAATGCCTTTGTGAATAACCGAAAGGTTAAGGGGTGAATTTAAAAGAAGAATATTAGAATGTACGGGAAGCTGCACATTAAACATGACACTGTCAGCCATATCGAACCAGTACCGGTAATTGGTGATGACATTAGAAATTGCTGAACCCTGTCCTGATTTAATGAAAAAGCTGCTTATAACAGAGCTCCAGGCATTGATCTTATCCTCAAACCGAACATGAAAAACATGCAAACCATCATTTATCGTTTGTGCATTGATGGAAGCTAAAACCTGTAATTCGCTTTGAGCAGTTACTGTTTGCAATACCTTTCCTGCATAATTATTATCAAACCAGTATTCAAAAGCTATTATTTCATTTGAAAGAGATGATCCTGATGGAATTTTCTGTATAAACTGGCTTAATACTAAACTCCATGAATTACCAATATCCCTGAACCTTACATGGAAAATATGTAAGCCATCATTCAGTAAATGTGCATCAATTGGAGTGAGAAGTTGTAATTCCGTTTGTGCAGTGACTGTCTGCAAGACCTTTCCTGCATAATTATTATCGAACCAGTATTCATAGGCATTTATTTCGTTGGTAACCGATGTACCACCTGAAACTTTCTGAATAAACTGACTCAAAACTGAACTCCATCCGCCGCCGTCATCTTTAAACCGTATGTGAACAACATGCAAGCCGGCCTGAAGGGAAGACGCATTAAGGTTTCCAAGCAACTGAAAGCTTGTCTGGGGTGTAACGGTGGAATAGGTTTTATCCAGATAATCATTATCGAACCAGTATTCATAAGCAGTGATCTGTTTTGTAGTTGAAGCAGATGACGGCAGCTTCTGAAAGAACTGGCTAAGTGTTCCGGAATAATGGCTGCTGGCATCTTTAAATCGTATATGCAGCACATGCAGTCCGTTATTAACACCGGTAGTAACAATAGCCGTACTAAGGTTAAGATAAGAAACGGGCGTTATGTTTACGCTTGTTTTTCCTGCATAATTGTTATCGAACCAGTATTCGTAGTTGTTTATTTTATTTTGCCCGATATTATATAAGGGGCATATTAGAAATAAAAACAATAGATATGTTATTCCTTTTTTCATAAATGATTTTTTTTAATTATCCTGTGCTTTAACTTTTACACTTATGTTCAGATGCCCGCTAACATCTGTATTTGGAGCAATTGTTTTGCTGATTATATGTGGGTTGAAAGGTAGCTGCCCTTCTTTAATAGGAACAGTACCGCCATAAACACCTACTCCTGCATTGTTATACCCAGGATATGCTGATGGAGATACCAAATGATAATTCTGGCTAAAAGCAAATGAGGTGTAAAGGCCAGTTTCTCCTACAAAAATGGTGTCAGTTCCTATGCCCTCATAATTATTTGTGTAAATATCTGGTGAATATGCTTCACCGCTCGTAGGGAAAATATTATACTCCACTTCATTATTACTGCCTATTATATAGTAAATAGTATTAGCTGGTGAAAGCATAAAAATATTATTTCTTATAGTACTGAGATTAACATTGTAAAAAGTATATACGGTGCCATCCCAATAGGGATTTGACTGTTGGTATAAGATATTGTTCTCTATTAAAGCATTCTGCGATATATTACGAATACGTGCTTGAATAAAATTGTTCCTGATAATGATATAATCCGAATTAGTACATACCATCTCTCCTTTGATCACATTTTGTTCGATAATCACATTCTTACAGGTATGCGTTGTATCAAAGTTGCTGTTGAGATAAATGGAGCTAACATAACATCTGGTTATAGTAATATTATTTACACGGGTGTCAGAGCCAATATAAATATTATTGCCTGTGTAGATCCCTTCCAATACAGAACCATCGGAGCCCGACTGGAATGACATATCCGATGTGATAAGTGATAGACCTGTGGCGGTGGTTGAATCGGTATTGATTCCCGCACCGATTATTACCAATTTAGCAGTAACGGTTACTCCTGCATACTGTGCATTGCCAGGCAAATAAATGGTATCGCCATTTACTGCAGCTGTATTAGCATTGGCAAAAGCGCTATTGCCGTAAAACATGGTTGCGGACCCATTGTGGTGAAGAGCCACTGTAATTCGTTGAGCTTGCACATAAATGGTCAAACTGCTTAATAATAAAATAACTATTTTTTTCATTTTGTTAATATGTTTTAGTTGTAATTAATTATCCTGCGCTTTAACTTTTACACTTATGTTCAGATGCCCGTTAATATCGGTATTCGGGGCGATTGTTTTGCTGATAATATGAGGGTTGAAAGGAAGCTGTCCTTCTTTCAGTGGAACAATTCCGCCATAAACACCTACTCCGAAATTGTTAAATCCGGGGTAGGCGGAAGGATTTTTTAGGTGATAATTCTGTGAGAAATCAAATGACGTATATAGAGAAGTTTCTCCAACAAAAATTGTATCGGTTCTAATACCTTCATAATTATTGGTATAATTATTACTCCCGCATTGCTCCCCAGTGGATGGAAAGATATTATTCATGATATTATTATTGTTGCATCCAGCCTTAGTATAACAACCTCCGCAAGATGGTGGAAGCATGAAAATATTGTTCCTTATAGTACTGTTGTTAATATTATAAATAACATATCTATATTGGGGATAACAGTCATATCCCTGATAATAGAAAATGTTATTTTCAATTAATGTGTTTTGCGTGACATTAGTTATCCGGCTTTGAATAAAGTTGTTCCTTATAATTAAATAATCTGTATTATCACAATCAATATCACCTGTAATGACATTTTGTTCGATTAAGGCATTCTTACAGGTATGCGTGGTATCAAAACTGTTGTTGAAAATGATGTCGTTCAAATAACACCTGCTTATAGTTACATTATTTACTCGGGTATCCGTCCCGATATAAATATTATTCCCTGTGTAGATCCCTTCCAGTACCGAACCATCGGAGCCAGCTTGGAAAGACATATCTGATTCAATAAGTGTACGGGCAGTTGCAGTTGTTGAATCGGGGTTAATGCCTGCCCCGATTATGACCAATTTAACTGTAACCGTTACTCCATTATAATGTGCATTCCCCGATAGATAAATGGTATCTCCGCTTACAGCTGTATTATTCGCAGCGCTAAATGCATTGCTGCCGTAAAACATCATGGCCGCCCCATTGTGATGAAGGGCTACAGTGATTTCCTGCGCCTGTATATAATAAGAAGCCAAGATGCTTAATAATAAAATAACTATTTTTTTCATATTGTTAATGTATTTTATAGGTTATTAATTATTTTGTGCATCTACTTTAATATTGATATTCAAATGCCCGTTTACATCGGTATTCTGAGGAATGGATTTGCTTATGATATGAGGATTAAAAGGAACTGCGCCTTCTTTATAAGGATACATACCTCCATAAATTCCAATGTCATGACCGTCGGTACCAACATATGTTGAGGGAGATGCGAGATGATAATCCTGGGAATAATCAAATGAGTTTCCTGATTGGCTTACAAATATACTGCTTTGGGTAACCGGGTAGAAGTTATTTAAAGCGGTATTGGTGCCCATAGCAGGTGTATAAACAAAGATATTTTTCTGGATCAGGTTAAACTGACATACATTAATAATATCATTATCCAGTATGATATTATTTTGAATTAAAGATGAATTTACACCAGTAAAAAGCCAATTGTTAAAATACAATAAAACATTATTTGCTATTAGTCCGCTTTCAAATATATCATTTATGTAACCAGCAATAATATTATTTGATATTTGAATAGTGGAAGCATCTGTGCAGTCGATGTTGCCATCAACCACAGATTGTTTTATTTTCCAGTTAACGCATTTGGGATGGGTATTATCAAAATAACTTGAATATAACTGTATGCTTCCCGTAATATGACATCTGGAAATAGTAACACTGTCAACTTTCACTTCATAAGAATTATTATTAAGATTACCGGCTATTTTCACGCCTTCTAAAACCGAGTTATCGCTGCCTGCATCAAAACTGAAGCCATTTATAACAGAAACACCCGTTGCGGTTGTAGAATCAGGATAATGCCCTGTCCCATATATAACAAGTTGCTTGGTAATTGTCAAACCACTGAAAGTTGTTCCGGGCAAATAAAGTGTATCGCCGCTAACAGCTGCAGTATATGCATCCTGCAATGGCTGTGTGCCCGAAAATAATGTAGTTGTTCCCTGGTGTTGCAGGGCAACTCTTACTTGTCCATAGGAATAACTTACTGCAAAAAGCAGAAGTATGAAAATGAGTTTTTTCATTTTATTAAAAGTTAATTATTAATTGTTTTGTGCTTTTACTTTTATATTAATATCCAGGTTCCCCATCGAATTGGTGCTTGCCGGGACAGCTTTTGACTGGATATGCGGATTATAGGGTATTTCCCCGTCCTTTTTAGGGCTGGCAGTACCATAAACACCTATATCAGTCGCGTCGGTTCCGGCATTTTTACCTGAACAAGTGGGGCGCAAATGGTAATTATCAGCAATATTATAAGTGTTTCCTGTTTGATTTATAAATATACTGTCCTGTGGCACACTGAAAATATTTCCATTATCTATATTACCACCGGGAATATAATCGGGTGTGATAAAAATATTATGGAAAAAGGAGTTTCCTGTGCCTGTACCTATCAAATTTTGTTGGCACAGAAAAATATTGTTCTGAAAGGTTGAAGTATACACTGTATTTAAAATATAATCGCAGCAACCTGTCAGTTTAAGGAAAATATTATTCGTAAAAACCGCATTGCCGTTAAAGTTATTCGCACAATTCTCTATTATACATTTGCTGACTTCAACATTTTGAATATTGCCGCCTAAAACAGATCCTTTTATGATATTTTCCGACAGCGAAATATTTGTTGAAGCAGTGGGAGTAGTGCCATTGTATGAAAGATAAATATTATTGCAATAACATCTTTTTATGGAATAAATATTTACTGTCTGATCTGAGCTGTTATTCCCGAAATATATATCTCCGTTTATATAAATTCCTTCAATTGAACCGTTGTCGGCTCCGCTGGTAATACGCACGGTTCCCATGAATAAAGTGATGCTGGTGGCTATGGACGAATCAATATTGCAGCCGGTGCCTACAATTTGCACCCCTTTATTTATGGTTAATGTCCCGATGTTATACGATGCGCCGGGAAGATAAATAATGTCGCCGCTCACTGCATAAAACATGGCAGTATCAAGGTTCTGGTAAAAGGTGGAATTACCGGCATGTTCAACAGCAATAATGTTCTGGGCTTTTAAGCTTACAGCTGTAATTAGCAATGTAAAAAGCAGAATGAATCGTTTCATAGTTTTTATTTTTAAATTTATATTATGTGCATTTAATAATCAATGTAAACCTTTAATGTTTTCTGTTTAATTTTTACAGAAAAATTCTTGTTTTCCATCCTCTAAATTTTGTCTGTTTTTTTAACTTTACAAATATATAAAATCTATAAAAAAAATAAATGATTTATATATTTTTTTATGGAAAGTTAATCCTGATAAGAATGCCCGTTATATTTAATTAATGATTTGCTGAATAGAGTTTGCTTATTTGCATTCGTCTGAAGACG
>JBEKEO010000037.1:0-19237 GCA_050013795.1 Bacteroidales bacterium | reverse complement strand
ATATATTCGAGGGCTCGCTGCAATATAAAGGACCTGATAAATTCCCGATAAGCATACTCGTTGCAACATATTTCTATGGCAATGACCGGAAAGTAAAAGTTGATTCTTCGAATATATCTGAAATTGTAACAACAGTATCGCAGAATTATTCCACTTATATCGAATTGGGATACACTGTAAAATGCAAGCACAATTCAATCGATCTTTTTCTCGGTCTGACACCTTCGGCAGGTTTATATGGCAATACTTTCGGCGTGGTGAATACGGGAATTACAGCTTACAGGACAATTGAAATTTCCAATAAATTTTCGCTTCCTGTAAAAGCATCGCTGATCGCAAACCCGCAGGCAGGAAACTTATTTTTAGTAGTTGGATTCACATTATAAATCAATTAGTATTAACAATTAAAACTTAAAAAACATGTTAGCAAGTGTATTAATGGATGCAAGCATTCTTGAACCCGGTTCAACCGGTTTTATGATACTTGCTGCCAGTCTTGTGATGCTGATGACTCCCGGACTGGCTTTATTTTATGGTGGCCTTGCCACTAAACGAAACATTCTTGGAATCATGATCCAGAGTTTTGCATCTCTGGGTTGGACAACTGTTTTATGGGTCATTTTTGGGTATTCTCTGTGTTTTAGCGGAGGCGCAGGCGGCATTATCGGGAATTTAGATAAAGCTTTCCTGAATGGTGTTTCCCCCGATTCGATGTATTCAAATGGGAAAATACCTGAGTATGTATTCATCGCTTACCAGATGATGTTTGCTATTATTACACCTGCTCTTATTACAGGGGCATTTGCAAACCGTGTAAATTTCAAGGCGTACATGATATTCCTCACCGTTTGGCAAATTCTTGTTTATTATCCCTTTGTCCATATGATATGGGGCGGCGGACTTCTTGCACAGTGGGGTGTTATTGATTTCGCAGGCGGTATTGTAGTACATGCAACGGCAGGTTTTGCAGCCCTGGCATCTGTATTTTATGTGGGTGCACGTGTTGACAAAAACAATACGCCAAACAGTATTCCTCTTGTCGCAATCGGCACAGGTTTGTTATGGTTTGGCTGGTATGGTTTTAATGCAGGTAGCGAAGTTTGTGTTGATAAAGTCACAACCCTTGCATTTTTAAATACCGATGTTGCAGCTTCATTTGCTACGATGACATGGTTATTCATTGAATGGTCGAGGGAAAAGAAGCCAAAATTTGTGGGATTGCTGACAGGGTCAGTTGCCGGGCTTGCTACCATTACTCCCTGTGCGGGATATGTGCCGTTATGGGCATCGCCTATAATAGGAATTGCTGCCGGCTTATTATGCTATCTTGCCGTTCAGTTCAAGAACAAAATGAAATGGGATGATGCCCTTGATGTATGGGGTGTACACGGAGTTGGCGGGATGTTAGGAACAATTCTTCTTGGCGTTTTTGCCGCTGCGGCTGTTAATGCAAATGGCCATGACGGGCTTTTGCTTGGCGGAGGCTCATTTTTCGTAAAACAAACAGTTGCAGTAGTCGGAGCATCAATATATGCATTCATATTCACATACCTGATGCTTATCATCATTAATTCAATAACTCCTGTGCGTATTTCTAAAGAAGTAGAAAAACAGGGGCTGGATGAAGGTTATCATGGAGAACATGCATACGACGAAGGTGCATTATAAATTATTTTATTTGTAAGGTTCAAATACCTCTGACAAAACAAAAACCCCTTTACAACAAAGGGGTTTTTTATTGCACCTCATTGATGTTTGCTGATTGGGATTAAAGAAAAATAAAGTAAATTTATTAACGATCTTGCATTGCTTGCATAGCCGGTTGACAGGTTTAATGTTGCATACTACATACCTTACACTAGTTCTTTAAATAAGGAATTTGTTTTGTTTCAATACGAAATTTCCGAACATTATGTGTGCCCCAGTTTTCAACAATATGCACAGAAGCAATTTTTATAAACACATCCAGATTTTTACGGTTTTCATTAAATACACCCATATAAATTTTGCCTTTCAAAGTATCCGTTCTGCGTTCGTAATCAAGGCAGGCCATTTTTTTATCAGGTATAAACCTAATTGAATCATTATTGAATTTCTGCTGATCTTCCTGCCTGGTAAGAAACCAATAACTAACAGGCAGGCACCCCGATGGTATAACATACGAAATATTTCCGCTGAAAGCCAATGCAGACAAAAGCCCATATTTTTTAACATAAGGATAGATAACAGCAATTTGCTTTTCGGTATTAGCATAGTTTGCAGAAGCATCCTTACCTGTGCCAATCCAAATTGACCAGCTGTCGGTCTTTTCAGGCAAAGTAAAGACAATAGTGCTTCTGTCGGTTTTTCCTTTTTTCTTTAACCTGATTGCCTGATCAGCTACCTGGGTAACTAAAGTATCAGTGCTAACCAGATATTTTTCATCTTCATAATACCATACTGTATCTGTTTTGCTTTCCCAGTAAACGGTAGTGTTAAAACCAGCCGTCTTTTCATTTGCCGCCAAACGATTAGCTTTGAGGAAGCAGCTTCGTTTACCTGCAAGGAAACCCGACTGGTGAAACTGGAAATAATATATGCCTGTGTGAGAAATGTTGATTATTTTATTGTCGATTTTGCTTACATTATTTTCACTGTAAATAATAGTATTTGGATATTCGCAAAAGCTCACATCTTTTATGGGTGCATTCGCAACATTCACGCCGAAAGAGATCTGGTCTCCTTCTGAAAGTCCGAAATAAAACTCCTCGCTGCTTGAGTTCTTAATTGTAAAGTCGGATTCAATAAGCTTTACAGGTTTTTGCTGTCCCCCGTTAGTTACCGGCTGTGCTTGATTTTTAAATGGGAAAAATGCTAGTCCTGCTAATATTAAAATTGTTTTTTTCATTATGCCTTGTTTTGTCAATTGTTATTTTTTATTGTGCAACGAGCTTGCATTGCTTGCCTTGGCGATTGCCAGGCGAAATAATCTTTTAATGTTTTACTTAAATCTATATGCAATAATATAAATTCCTTTCCATTGTAAAAGCAATTCATTGAAAAAAGTTTGTTCGAAAGCTATAAATTTTATTGCTTTTAAGCCAATTAACGTATAATTCAGGACTGTTTTTGCTATTTTATAGGTTTTCTCGCTTAAGCAATCATATTACGGAATTACCACATAGCGCCAATCGCTATGTTAAGTGTATGATCATTTACTTGTTACAGCGCTTTCTTCCTTAATATTTTGTTGCAAGTATTTTAAAGAATTCGTATCTTTACAAATAATTTTTTTTATTAATAGGATAAAACATTTTGAAACTCTACATCAAATACATGGTTTCCATTCGATGCAAGATGATGGTGAAGTCGGAATTGGATAAACTCGGACTGCATTACGGAGTAGTGGACCTGGGTGAGGTGGATGTCATTGAGGCTCTTACTGCCGAACAGCGTGAGCAATTAAAAACGGCATTATTGAAATCGGGGCTTGAATTGATGGATGATAAAAAAGCTATACTGATTGAAAAAATAAAAAACGTCATTGTGGAGATGGTGCATTATGAAGATGAACTTCCCAAAACAAATTTTTCCGATTTCCTTAGCGAAAAGCTCCACTACGACTATACTTATCTCTCCAACATTTTTTCAGAAGTAACAGGTATCACTATCGGACAATTTATTATAGCCCACAAAATTGAACGGGCAAAAGAATTGCTGTTATATGATGAGCTTAATCTTACAGAGATTTCTTATAAATTAAATTACAGCAGCGTGGCACATTTATCCAACCAGTTCAAGAAAATTACCGGCTTAACGCCAACTTTCTTCAAGAACCTCAAGCGTAAAAGACGCAACACTCTCGATAATCTGTAAAATATGTAACATTTTTCTTTTTTTATGTAACACCTGCCTGTTTAAATGGTTGTATCTTTGCAAATAATTTAAAATTTATATCATGAACAAAGGAACAGTAAAATTTTACAATGACACGAAGGGATTTGGATTCATTAAAGACGCTGATTCAGGTAAAGAATATTTTGTACATTCATCCGGATTAAAGGACAGTATCAGGGAGAATGATAATGTAACTTTCGATCTGGAACAAGGGAAAAAAGATTTAAATGCTGTGAATGTTAAACTAGCATAGTTTATTCAATATTTAAGACGTTTTCATAAAAGAAGGGCTTCTCTACCGAGAAGCCCTTCTTTTTTTCCCTGATTAAAATTCCTGCTAATTAAAAGTGACCCACTTATCAGGAATAAAAGTAAACAATCATTATAAACATTTGCTATGCGATCATTAGTTGTCGTCATTCATACAATCGTTCAACTCCCTCAAACAGTTGTTTTCGCTGAAAAACCGGTCTATTTTGCCTATAATACCTTAAAGCGTATTATTTAAAAGCTTCTCCGATTGCAGAAGTTTTTCCAGGTGTTTTGAATAGCGGCTTTTGTCAACATGATCAATATAAACCATATTGTGTGCATCAGTACCCACAAAATCAACCATATTGTTATCAATAAGCTGTTCGGTAATTTTGCGAACCTCATGAGAGTAATATCCCGTTAAAGAAGGCAAATTGATCTGGAATAATATTTCCCTATCTTTCAACGTAATATATTGTTCAAAATTATGATGCCAGTAACCATATCGTTCGGGATGGGCAAGAATTGGGATATATCCTTCAAGTTTTAAATCGAAAAGGATTTGGAACAGACTTTCAGGAGGAAAATAAAAAGATATTTCTACAAGTATATATTTTTTCCCGAAAGTAAGCAATTCGCCTGCGTGAAATTTTTTCACAAAACCTTCGTCGAGCAGGTATTCGGCAGCAGCTTCAACCTGTAAAGGGATCTGCGCTTCAAGTAAAGCCTTTCTGAATGCTTCAAGACCTTTATTGATTATCTCAGGCGTATTTTTAAAATAATCCTGTATGATATGAGGCGTGGTAACCAGCTTTTTATAACCAAGATTTACCATTGCGCGCGCCATTTCCAGCGATTGTTCCATGCTTTCGGAGCCATCGTCAATACCGGGAATAAAATGCGAATGCATATCTGCGCCAAGCACAGAAAGGTCAAGCGGTTCTTTGAGCAATTCCGATCTAAAAAGATGGCCAAACAAGCTCATTTATCTCTTGGTATATTGATTTTCGTAATATTTCTGGTATTCACCGGAAGTAACATTGTTCAGCCATGTTTCATTGGAAAGATACCAGTCAACAGTATTATAAAGACCTTCTTCAAACTGCAACGAGGGGCTCCAGCCAAGTTCTTTTTGCAACTTACCCGAATCGATGGCATAACGCAGATCATGACCGGCACGGTCTTTAACAAACGTAATAAGTTTCTCAGATTCTCCAATTGCCCTTCCGAGTTTCTTATCCATTATCCTGCACAATGCCCTTACAAGATCAATATTTTTCCATTCATTATTCCCGCCGATATTATATGTCTCTCCAACTCTGCCCTTATGATAAATCAAATCAATTGCTTTGGCATGATCTTCCACCCACAGCCAATCTCTAACATTTTTACCTTTGCCATAAACAGGCAGCGGCTTGCTGTTCTTGATATTATTGATACAAAGAGGAATCAGCTTTTCAGGAAACTGGTTAGCGCCGTAATTATTTGAGCAGTTACTGATAACAACAGGAAGTTTATAAGTATGGAAATATACCCTTACAATATGGTCCGAACTTGCCTTTGAAGCTGAATATGGGCTGCGTGGATCGTAAGCTGTATCCTCGGTAAAGAAACCTTCGTGGCTTAGTGAACCATAAACCTCATCAGTAGAAATATGGTAGAATTTCTTGCCTTCCAGATTATCTTTCCATATTGATTTAGCAGCATTCAAAAGATTAACAGTGCCTACAATATTGGTCATTATAAAATCCATCGGACTTACAATTGACCTGTCAACATGCGATTCAGCAGCAAGATGAATTACTCCGTCAAATTGATATTTCAAAAAGAGTTCATTAATGAAATTGCCATCAACTATATCACCTTTTATAAACTCGTAATTCTTTGCATTTTCAATATCAGAAAGATTTAAAAGATTCCCGGCATAAGTCAATTTATCAAGATTTACAATTTTATAATCGGCATATTTATTAACAAAAAGCCTTACAACATGAGAGCCGATAAAGCCGGCACCACCAGTAATCAAGATAGTTTTCATAAAGTATTATTTTCTGCCTAATTCTTTCTCCCAGTTCCAAGAGGAGAGCATCATCTCATCAAGACCTCTTTCTGCTTTCCAACCCAAATTGGTATTTGCTTTTTGTGTATCCGCCCAAACTTTCACAATATCACCAGGCCTTCTGTCAACAAATTTATATTTTAGCTTTTGCCCGCTTACCTTTTCAAATGAATGGATAGCCTCGAGAACAGAGAACCCTTTACCAGTGCCAAGATTAAATATTTCGAAATTTGATTTCCCATCTCCTTTTAATATTCTTTCAATTGCAATTATATGTGCTTTTGCAATGTCAACTACATGAATATAATCACGTATACAGGTTCCATCAGGAGTATCATAATCATTACCAAATACTCTAAGAAACTCTCTTTTACCAATAGCTGTTTGAGTAATATAGGGTACAAGATTATTAGGAGTGCCTAAGGGTAATTCTCCTATCAATGCAGAATCATGAGCGCCAATAGGATTGAAATATCTTAGCAATATTGCTTTTGCAGAATTACCGCATAAACTTTCAATAATCTCTTCTGAAATTTGTTTTGTATGACCATATGGGGAAAACGCTTTCTTTATTGGAGCATCCTCTGTAACAGGCAATTTATCGGGTTGACCATAAACCGTACAAGAAGATGAAAAAACAAGATTATTCACATTTTGTTCTTTCATGCAATCAAGCAAATTGATCAAAGAGGTAAGGTTATTTTGATAATATTTTAATGGTCGTTCTACGGATTCATTTACCGATTTAAAAGCAGCAAAATGAATTACACCTGCAATATCCTTATTGTTGTTGAAGAAATCTCTGGTTGTATTTAGGTTGCATAAATCAAATTCATGAAATGCAGGAAGAATCCCGGTAATTTTTTCAATGGAATAAATTACATCCTTATGTGAATTTGAAAGGTTATCAATAATAACAGCATCATATCCGTGCTGCTGCAACTCAACAACAGTATGAGAACCAATGTAGCCTGTTCCTCCTGTGACTAATATTTTCATTTGTCAGATTCAACTGGAAAATCAGAGACTCCAGTATGTAAGTGTTTTTATTTTATTCCTGTAAATCCCTTTGACATCAATCAGTATTGCTTTAGTTGCAGCAATTGACCTAAAATAATCTTCGGTTAATTCTTTATAAGGCTTATGGTTTACAGCCACAATAATGGCATCATATTTTCCTGTAGGATTTTCAATCAGGTCAAATCCATATTCGTGTTTTAATTCTTTTGAAGAAGCATATGGGTCTACCACTTCAACGTTCATACCATATGTTTTTAATTCACTTACAAGATCTGCAACACGAGAATTTCTAATGTCGCTGACATCCTCCTTAAAAGTTGCACCCATTACAAGAGCTCTTGCATTTAACACATTCTTTCCTGCAGCTATAATCTTTTTTACAGCTTGTTTTGCAATATAAAAACCCATAGAGTCATTCACAAAACGTCCTGAGTTAATTATCTGCGGATGATAACGGTATTCCTTTGCCTTATATGTAAGATAATAGGGATCTACACCTATGCAATGCCCTCCAACTAGTCCAGGATAGAATTTTAAAAAATTCCATTTGGTACCGGCAGCTTCCAACACTTCATAAGTATTAATTCCCATCCTGTTGAAAATCATGGAAAGTTCGTTCATCAAGGCAATGTTTACATCACGCTGTGTATTCTCAATTATCTTGGCTGATTCGGCAACTTTAATGGATGAGGCTTTATGAATTCCGGCCTTGACAACCAGTTTATACACATCTGCAACATTATCCAAAGATTCATCATCGCAACCTGAAACCACCTTAATAACAGTTGTGATAGTGTGATCCTTGTCACCGGGATTAATTCTTTCAGGTGAAAAACCTACTTTAAAATCTTTTACAAACTTTAATCCGGAAAGTTCTTCAAGTATAGGGATGCAGTATTCTTCTGTGCATCCAGGATATACAGTGGATTCATATACCACATAATCGCCTTTCTTTATAATTTTTCCAACGGTACGTGTTGCACTAAGCAATGGTCTTAAGTCAGGAAGATTATGATCGTCAATAGGTGTTGGAACGGCAATAATATGAAATTTGGCTTTTTTTAAATCTTCAGGATTTGCTGTGAATTGAATATCGCAATTTTCAAACGCCTGTGATGAAAGTTCTTCGCTTGGGTCAACTTTATTCTTCATCATTTCAACTCTGTCTTCCCTGATATCAAACCCTATGACCTTTATCTTTTTTGCAAATTCAAGTGCAATAGGTAAGCCAACATATCCTAATCCAATGACTGATAAGTTGGTTTCTTTCTTCAGTAAATCATTATAAATTCCCATAAATTTCAATTAATAATTCACATTATTTAACAATACTTTTCAAAAAAGGATGATAATCTCCTTTGAGCCCTTCGGCAGTTGCATGCCTGATAGTATGAACTGTATTAATACTTGGATATGAAACTTCAAGTCCAAATCCGTTTCCTTTTAATATTTCTTTATAGCTAAGTGTATGGAGGTCGCCAAATCCTTCGCTGAATTCAATTTCTTTTCCATCCACCATAATGGACCTGTATGTACGCTGATTTGTTTTTTTTACTTTCTCAGGCAGATCATTGCTGTCAATACTCAGAAACCATCTTACTCTTGCATTTTTTAATTGAAGAAATCCACCAGCTTTATCATCAGAATAATAATGAACAATATTTCTCTGCACATCGCCAAATATCCAAATCAGCATGTCAAAGAAATGTATTCCAATATTTGTCGCTATACCTCCGGATTTACTTGAATCACCTTTCCAAGACATAAAATACCAATGTCCGCGACTAGTGATGTAAGTAAGATCAATATCGTAGATTTTATCTTTTGGTCCGTTTTCTATTGTTAGTTTTAACTCTTTAATTGAATCATGCAAACGTAATTGAAGAATATTATAAATCTTTTTCCCGGTTTCTTTCTCAATTACTCCCAAAGCATCAATATTCCAAGGATTCAGCACAAGTGGCTTTTCGCAAATTGCATGGGCGTCATTTCGCAGAGCAAGTCTAATATGCGAGTCGTGTAAATAATTAGGAGAACATATAGTTACGTAATCAATCTTCTTTTCTCCTTGCCTTCTAAGTTTGTCAAGGTGACGGTCAAAACGCTCTGATTCAAGAAAAAAATCCGCATTAGGGAAATAACTATCCATAACACCAACTGCATCGTGTTTATCAAGAGCTGAAATAAGAATATTATTTGTGTCTTTGATAGCTTTCAGGTGACGGGGTGCAATATATCCTGCAGCACCAATCAGGGCAAAGTTTATATTTTGCATTTTATTCTATGTATTATTTGATCTTACTTACTTTATTTTGTACTAATTGATATTTTTCTTTGCTTTCAGGACAAACAGCAATTCCTTTTTCGTCAAAATTTAATCTATGACCATATTCGCTCATCCACCCTGTTTGTTTGGCAGGGTTTCCTATTACCAATGCATAAGCAGGAACATCCTTGGTAACAACTGCACCGGCACCGATAAAAGCATATTCTCCAATATCATGACCGCAAACAATAGTTGCATTAGCGCCTATTGATGCTCCCTTCTTTACTATAGTCTTTGCATATTCATGCTTACGGATTATTGCACTTCTTGGATTAACAATATTCGTAAAAACCATTGATGGTCCGAGAAAAACATCGTCTTCACAAATGACACCTGTGTATAAAGAAACGTTATTCTGAATTTTAACATTATTTCCTAAAACCACATCTGGAGAAACCACCACATTCTGTCCTATATTGCAGTTCTCGCCTATAATGCAGTTTGACATCATATGTGTAAAATGCCAAATCTTAGTGCCTTTCCCAATCTTGCAGCCATCATCAATAACAGCTGTTTCATGTGCGAAATATTCTTTTCCCATTATTATTATTTGTCAATTTCTATGAATCACTAGAACTATTTAGTTGAAGTTAACAACTAAGCTTTATTTACAAATTCTAAAACCGTAGTAGTAATATATTTCAATTGTTCATCATCCAGTTCGGTATGCATAGGCAGTGAAACAACACATTTAGCAAGGCTCTCCGACACAGGGAAATCTTTTTCCTTATACCGCGGATCTTTATATGCTTTTTGCAAATGCATAGGTACTGGATAGTATATCATTGCAGGAATGCCTTTTTCCTGAAGATATTCCGGGAGCTTATTCCTGTCAAAATCGTTTGTAACTAATGTATACTGATGAAATACATGATTCGAATTCTCAAATCTTGCCGGTATCTTTAATCGGGGATTCGACTTAAAAGCATTGTCATAATACTCTGCGGCTTTATTTCGTGCTGCGGCATATTCATCCAGATGCTTGAGTTTTATTCTCAGAACCGCAGCTTGTATACTGTCAAGGCGGGAATTAACACCGATTGAATCATGGTAATATCTTACTTTCATCCCATGATTGACCACGATCCTTATTTCTTCGGCGAGCTTATCATCGTTCGTAAATATTGCACCGCCATCGCCATAACAGCCAAGGTTCTTTGAAGGGAAAAAAGACGTACAGCCAACATGCCCAATTGTCCCGGCTTTCTTTTTCGAACCGTCTTTCAAAATATATTCAGCGCCTATAGCCTGAGCCGTGTCCTCAATGACAAATAATTTATGCTTTGAAGCAATATCCATGATAGCATCCATATCGGCACACTGGCCAAACAGATGAACCGGAACTATAGCTTTTGTTTTAGGAGTTATTGCTCTTTCTATGGCTTTCGGATCGATGTTAAATGTATCGGAGTCAACATCAACAAGTACAGGAATCAATCCTAATAAAGCAATAACTTCAGCTGTAGCCACAAAGGTAAAGGAAGGCGCAATCACTTCATCACCTGGTTTTAGTCCAAGCGCCATCATAGCTACCTGTAAGGCATCCGTACCATTAGCACATGGGATGACATGTTTAACCCCAAGATATTTTTCCAAGTCTTGCTGAAAGTTCTTTACCTCGGGGCCATTAATAAATGCCGATGATTCAATAACAGCATGAATAGCACTGTCGATTTTGCTTTTGATCTTATCGTACTGGCTTCTTAAATCAACCATTTGAATTTTCTTCATATCTATCTTCTTTTTTTGAAAGCCTTTTAAAATTCAGGCAAATATAAATATTATTCTTGTTGTATTTTAGTTGTTTATTAAAATACCATTTTCGACATTCCTGCGTTATTTGCTATTATTTCATGATTAACTAAAAATATTTAATTTTGTTGTGTTATGAAAAGGTTTTTATTCCCTGCGGTGCTATTCTTTTTCTCCTGCTGTCAATTTTCTTTTGCACAAGTTAGCGTTAAAGATTCAGCTATATCAATGTCGCTTATTAGTTTTTCATACGGGTATCAAAAGCCCGGTGCTGATATGGCTAAACGTTTCTTCTCAAATTCGAATGTAGGTGGTTCTTTTTTCTATAAAACAAAATCCAACTGGCTTTTTGGAGCTGACGGATATTATATGTTCCGTGATACCATTAAAGAAGGCGATATCTTTAAATCTATTGAAACTAGCGATGGCAATGTAATTGATGGTAACGGAATTTATGCTGACATCTACCTGCAGGAAAGAGGGTTTAATATTAGCGGCAGAGTAGGAAAGCTTTTTCCGTTATGGGGTCCAAATAAAAATTCAGGGTTTGTTATTATGGTCGGACCTGGATTTCTGCTGCATAAAATAAGAATAGAAAACCCTGATCATACAGCACCTCAAATTCAGGGCGATTATGCGAAAGGTTATGACAGGCTGACTGACGGAATTTCAGCCAATGAATTTATAGGTTATATGTACATTGGAAATAAAAGATTGGTGACCTTCTTTGCAGGATTCGATTTTGTACAGGCATGGACAAAAGGCTGCCGTGGATACAACTTCGACCTGCACGGACCTGATAATGCAAAGCGGTTTGATATGCTTTCGGGCATTAAGGTTGGCTGGATTATCCCGATATATAAGATTGCTCCTGACAAATATTATTACTATTAACAGCAATACCGTGGTTTTCCTTTATAATCTTTCTGTCAGGATTTATTTTCTTCTTATTTATATTGCCTCTCTCTTTAATAAGAAGGCGAAGTTATGGATAAGCGGGCGAAAAGGAATCTTTGAAAAGATAGAAAAAAAAGTAAAGAAAGAAGATTCAATTATATGGTTTCATTGCGCTTCACTTGGCGAGTTTGAGCAAGGAAGACCTGTTATTGAAAAATTAAAGCAGAATAAAAAATATAAGATACTGCTTACGTTCTTTTCGCCCTCAGGCTACGAAGTGCGCAAAAACTATTCGGGCGCAGATTATGTGTTCTATCTGCCCATTGATACTCCTGCCAATGCAAAGCATTTTGTCAGCTTAATTAATCCTAAGGCTGTATTTTTTGTGAAGTACGAGTTCTGGTTCAATTACATCAGGGAAGTGAAGAATAGCCATATTCCTTTCTTTGTTATTTCGGCTAATTTCAGGAAGAACCAGCATTTCTTTGCTTGGTATGGTACATGGTTCAGAAAGCAGTTAATGGGAATTACTCATATTTTCGTTCAGAATAAAGAATCAAAGGAACTGCTGAACAGCGCAGGCATTGAACAGGTAACAGTAAGCGGCGATACCCGTTTCGACAGGGTGGCTGATATTACCAAACAGGTGAAAGATTTCCCTGTAATTAAGAAATTCTGCCGGGGTAGCGAAATATTTATTGCCGGCAGTTCGTGGCAACCCGACGAGGAGATCATCACTAGGCTTATCAACTCGGAAAAAACCAATTACAAGTTCATTATTGCCCCTCACATGGTGGATAAACCGCATATAGCAAGCCTTGTCGACAAGATAAAAAAGGGGCATGTGGTGCTTTATTCGGAAGCCGACGAGGACAATGTGATGTATGCAAAAGTGCTGGTGATCGATTGCATCGGCATATTGTCGCATGTATACCAGTACGGCAAGATTGCGTATATAGGCGGCGGATTTGGCAACGGTATCCATAATATACTGGAAGCGGCCACTTTTGGCATGCCTGTTATTTTCGGGCCTAAGTACCACAAGTTCCGCGAAGCCATTGACCTAATTAAAGTCGGAGGCGCTTTCAGCATAAGCAATGAAGCCGGGCTGATGAATATAGTGCTGAAGCTTTGCAACGAGCCTGATTACTTAAAGCAAACTGCCCAAATTGCCAAGAACTTTGTACAAAGCAACATTGGCGCCTCTAATATTATACTGAAAGAAACAGAGAAGTATTTTTAATACCTTTGGCAACTGCAATATGATAATGAAACCACTTTTCAGCAAACAATATTTACTACTTGCCATTGCGCTTTGCATTATTACTTCATGCAAGATGACGGGCAATTTTGCCATTGTTAAACGGCAGCATGAAAAAGGATATTATATTGAAACGCCTTCGTTTGTTAAGAATATCGACAGCAGAACCACACAAGCGAAAAAGCATGCTAAACAGCCAGAAACGGATAAGCCAATACTTAATAACGAAAATGATAATTTAATTGCTTCTGTTAATGCGACTCCTTCGGATGAAACAGCTCAGTTGGCGAAAACAATAACCAATGATGACTATGCGCCCCAGTATGCAATAAAGTTTATTGCAAGAGATTCATCAAAGAAAAAGGCTCCCGGCAAACCTATGAAAAAGATGCCGCCAACTTCAACTAATTCCGTTACAAATAAAACACCGGAAAATCCCACTAATAACAAATCACCGGAACTGCAGAAAGAAGACAGAAAGCTGGATTGGGTATCGGTAACAGGATTTGGTTTGTGCATACTTGGATTGGCTTTAACATTTGCAGCAATAAGTATTACGCCTTATTTAGCAATATTGGCAGGACTTTGCTTATTAGCAGGGATTATTTTTAGTTTCAAAGGATATAACAGGATTAGCGATGTTAAAAATAAATTAAAAGGAAAAGGCTTTGCATTGACAGGATTGATATTATTTGCTTTATTATGTATTGCAGCCTTTGTGGCATTTTTCTATTTTGCATATTATGTTTTATTTATAATGCCATAGACTGGTGTTTTATTAATAATTAGTAGTTTTTATAGTTCTGTAGCCACAGTGCATAACCCTTTAAGTCGTTTTTCCTTATTATTATTTCGCAGTTTTTCTCCACTAATTTGCACGTTTTTCTATCCAATCTTTACAAACTAATTGCCAAATTGAATTTACTCATAATTACAACAATTACAGTAACTTGTGTTTGTAATACGGTTTCATCATACAATAAAATAGTGCCTTGACAAAACAAAAGAGATACATCATAAAGCAAAGGAGATATATCTCTAAGCACTTGAGATGCATCTCCACTCAGTTGAGATGCATCTCCAAACACTTGAGATGTATCTCCAAACACTTGAGATGTATCTCCAAACAGTTGAGGTGTATCTCCAGACAGTTGAGATACATCTCCAAACAGTTGACTTATATTTCCAAACGCTTATTGCGCATCTTTTTTTGTCTGTTTGCAATTTCTATCATTAAAACATAAGTGTTAAGTTAAAGGTTGTGGATTTTAATTTAGGAAAATATTATACATTTGAAGCATCAATCAATTGAAAGAGAAATAAACAACAAACTAAAAAACAATAACATGAAAAAAACCAGTACATTTATTATGCTCTTTGCTATGGTTGGCTTATTGAGCAGTGCTTTTTCACAAAATCCGCAAAGTGGAAAATATCAAAAACACACATCATTTGTTAACCCCGTTACAAACCCGCTAAACTTACTTAGTCCAAAATCAACAATCTATTTAATGGATAGTAGTTATATTTGGCCGTACGATAGCCTTACCTCCACATGGAACACATCGCCTGAAGGTAAAACAGTAGATTTTGTTTATAATTCCAGCAACGATCTTACAAGTGAAACAGATTTGCAATTAAGCGGTAGCACATGGAAAAATATGGCATTAATAACCTACACTTACAATTCCGATAATAAAGTTTTAAGCGAATTATGGAAATACTGGAATACCTCTTCTTGGGTAAATCAAATGCAGTACTCCTTTGTATATAATTCCAGTAATGAATGTACCAGTGATACCGTTCAAATCTGGATGGGCTCAACGTGGCAGTATTCCTTGCTATACAACAATACTTTTGATGCCAGTGGTAATATGACAGTTGAATTGGGCAAAGACTGGTCAGGTAGTGCATGGGCGAATGATGTGCAATATATCTTTACTTATAATACCAGTAATCAATGCACAAGCAATTTAGAAAAAAGCTGGAGCGGCTCTGCATGGGTGAATTATAAGCAAAATGCCTATACCTACAATTCAAATGGCGACCAGATATCAGATATACAGCAAAAATGGAGCGGTACTACTTGGGTGAATTATTCGAATACCATAATGTACTATAACTCTAATAATCTAATGACAAACAGCGCAACGAGAGGTTGGAATAGCGCTGCTACCAAGATAAATGGCGGCGACAGTTTATGTTATTATTATAAAGCCGTTTCCGGAATAAATGAATTGCCGGCACAGGAAGGAAACATAACAGTTTACCCTAATCCCGTAACAAATAACCTTACTATTGATGTCCCCGAAAAAGCAACAATAAATATTCTGAATACACAAGGTCAGCATATTGAAACACTTTTAATCAATGGTAATTTAACCAATGTAGATGTTTCTAATTTGCCAAGTGGTGTGTATATGATGGAAGTAATAACCGAAAAAGGAATAGAAGTAAAGAAGCTTATTAAGAAGTAGTTTGGTTTGGAGTGGGGAGTCAGGAGTAGAAGTAAATAAAAACGCCACAGAGAAGGCTGCGGCGTTTTTTAATTTAATAATAATAATATATTGGTCAGTAGCTTACAATTAAAGTTGGTTATACAATAATTGATAATCAAAAACATTGATTTTCAGAAAACTCAGTATTTTCTCTGCATAACTCAGTATAAACCTTTGTGATCTCCTAATCTTGGGAGAAAAATGTTGAAATAAAATACAGGCACCAGAATTAATAACAATCTGACAAGTTGAACAAAATCCGATTCATTTTTCTTTTCCAAAGGAAAATGTTAATTTTGAAGCCCCTAAAATATATACCAAAGAAAATTTGTATAGTTTGGAGAGAGGTAAGAAATAGGTACTATGTGGACATTTTTGGTCAGGCTACTGCTTAGAAACAGGCTGGCAATAATTATAATCATTTCAATTTTAACGGGCTTTATGGCATATAAAGCCCTTAACGTTCAGCTTTCTTATGAACTGGCACGAATGCTACCTTATTCCGATTCAACATCAATTAAGTATGAAATATTTAAAGATAGGTTTGGAGAAGACGGTAATGTATTTGCTGTTGGTATTAAGAGCGATAAGATCTTTGAAAAGGACCAGTTTAATGCGCTGTACGATTTATGCAATAATATTAAAAAGTTAAGCGGCATAGAAGAAGTTGTTTCTATTACAAGAACTGTTAATATTTATAAGAATGACAGTATTAAAAAATTTGAATTCAAATCGCTCGTTTCACGCAAACTTAAAACACAAGCAGAAGTTGACAGCGTTAAGAAACTGATCTTCTCGCTTCCTTTCTATAATGGCTTCCTTTATAATAAAAAGGAGCATATTTACCTTATCGCCATCACGCTCGATAAAAATAAACTAAACGACAGAAGCAGGGAAGGGCTGATAATGGATATTAAATCCATGATCGATGAATACAAGGAAAAGACAAACTCGGAAGTCCATTATTCTGGATTACCTTATATTCGAACTGTTACTACAAAAAAAATAAAATCAGAATTATTCCTTTTTATTATTCTATCACTGATCATTGCTATGGTAATAATGATCTTGTTTTTTAAATCTACCAAAGTGGTTTTTTCTTCCATGGTACTTGTAATTATTAGTATTATCTGGACACTTGGTACTATTTCCCTTTTTGGTTATAAAATAACAATTCTTTCGGGAGTAATACCTTCATTATTGGTTATCATCGCCATAGAAAATTGCATATATCTCATCAATAAATATCATTGGGAATTTAAGCAACATGGCAATAAGGTCAAAGCATTATCAAGGGTTGTAAAACGCATCGGTTTTGCAACATTAATAACAAATCTTACAACAGCAACAGGCTTTGCTACTTTTATGTTTACGTCAAGTGCCATTCTTAAAGAATTTGGGGTTGTAGCATCTATCAATGTTATGGTAGAATATGCTATTTCTATAATGCTTATTCCAATTATTTTCAGTTATCTTCCTCCCCCTCAGGAAAAACAGCTGAAGCATCTTGACAATAAAAAAGTAAATATGGTAATAGAAAGCATAAAAAAGATTGTTTTTTCTAAAAGAAAACTGGTTTATATCATAACAGGAGTTTTTATGCTAGGATGTATCTATGGTATATCCAGAATGAAAATATCGGGAAAAGTTGTTGACGATATTAGGACAGATGACCCTATTTACACTGATTTGAAATTCTTTGAAAAGAATTTTCACGGAGTAATGCCATTTGAAATATCTATAGATACAAGGAAGAAAAACGGCGTCCTGAAACTTTCAACTATTGCCAAGATTGATAAATTGCAAAAAGAGCTAGATAGTTTCCCTCAGTTTTCGCGAGCTTTATCATTGGCTGAATTTGTAAAGTTTGCAAAGCAGTCATTCTATAACGGTGATTCTACTTTCTATAGTCTTCCGGATAATAATGAAACGGCTTTTATCCTGTCGTATTTGCCCACCAGTATAAAGGGAAAGAAAAACATGATCCATTCTTTCATCGACAGCACCAAGCGATATACGAGGATAAGCGTACAAATGGCGGATATCGGCACAAAAGAAATGAAAAGGATTGTATCGAAACTTAAGCCTAAAATTGATTCTATTTTTAATCCTAAAAAATTTGATGTTACGGTCACAGGCAATAGTGTGGTGTATACCAAGGGCACGGATTTTTTAATAGACAACCTGGTAGAAAGCGTCTTATTCGGCATTTTGTTGATATCGTTAATTGTTGCGCTTGTTTTCACTTCATACAGGATGGTGTTCATTGCCATGATATGCAACCTTATACCTCTGATGATCACAGCTGCCATTATGGGTTATGGGCATATACCGGTGAAGCCTTCAACTCTTATTGTTTTTAGTGTTGCACTTGGGATATCAATAGACAATGCGATATTATTCTTATCCAAATACAGGCTTGAATTAAAATATTCCAATGGTGATATTAATCGTTCTGTTGCCAATGCACTAAACGAAACAGGTATAAGTATGATCTATACATCCATTGTACTTGTTCTTGGTTTCGGGGTATTTATTGTTTCGGGTTTTGGCGGAACGCAGGCACTTGGGATGTTGATTTCAATAACGCTTTTCCTTGCATTGTTCTTCAATATTATAGTTCTTCCTTCGCTTATAATATCGTTGGATAAATTTATTACTACGAGATCCTTTAAACAGCCCATTCTTGATATTTATGATGTGGAAACAGATGAGAATGGTGATGATCCTGTCGGTGAAAACAAAGAAATAAATTAGGTATAAAAATTAATCATTAATAATATTCCATGAAAGGTATAGTTCTGGCCGGTGGTTCAGGCACAAGACTCCATCCGCTTACTATTGCAGTAAGCAAGCAATTAATGCCTGTGTATGATAAACCTATGATTTATTATCCGATTTCAGTCCTGATGATGTCGGGTATCAAAGAGATCCTGATTATTTCAACCCCGCATGATCTTCCTCAATTCAGGAAGCTGCTTGGCGATGGAAAACAAATAGGTTGCTCTTTCAGTTATGCAGAACAGGCTGTTCCTAATGGGCTGGCTCAGGCATTCGTGATCGGTGAAAATTTTATCGGGAAGGAAAAGGTTGCCCTGATTCTTGGGGATAATATATTTTATGGAAGCGGATTTCAGGGTTTAATGCTTAAAAATAATAACCCGGATGGAGGAGTAGTTTTTGCTTATCATGTCTTAGAGCCACAAAGATATGGAGTAGTCGAATTTGATAAAAATCATAGACCAGTTTCTATAGAAGAAAAACCTGCGAACCCAAAATCCAATTATGCCGTACCT
>JBEKEO010000036.1:0-19700 GCA_050013795.1 Bacteroidales bacterium | reverse complement strand
GGTGGTAAGAATAAATAAAGCTTCGAACATAATGGCAAAATGGTACCAGTATGACATCAGGCTTTTGAGCCCTCCGATAGAAGAAAAAATTTGTGCCATACCAACAGCAAGGGATACGGCACCACCAGTTCTCCCTACTATCTTTTCTCCAACCTCTTTTGAAAGTTCCTGTATATTTGAATCATGGAAGCCCATCGCATGCAAAGCAGGCAATACTGCCTGCAACTTTTCAGGCGCTACGTTGATCATGAAATAATCCATAGGAAAAAGACTGGCAGCAGCTATAAGTGCCAATATACTTACCATTCCTTCTGCCAGCATAGAACCGACTGCAATGGGCTTGATGTGCTTTTCGTTCATAAGCATTTTGGATGTGGTACCCGAACTCACAAGAGAATGAAATCCCGAAATAGCACCGCATGCAATGGTAATGAAAAGGTAAGGGAATAAAGTGCCGGGAATAATAGGGCCGCCGCCATGGATAAAAGAAGTAAAAGCGGGCATTTTAAGATCGGGGGCAACAAGTATAACTCCAACTGCAAGCAGTGCGACAACAGCCAGCTTCATAATAGAACTCAGGTAGCCTCTGGGCGCCAGCAAAAGCCATACAGGCAAAATAGAAGCAAGCAATCCGTATATTGCAAGCAATATGGTAAGGGATTTACGGTCAAAAGAAAACCATGATGCAAAAGGTGAATCGGGAATATACCTTCCATATATAACAGCCAACGATAAAAGAATAACACCAAATATGGTTGCTTCAACTGTTTTACCTTTACGGATGCGGAATATCCAAACTCCCATTATAAGAGAAATAGGTATAGTAGCAAAGATGGCAAATGTTCCCCATGAACTCTCGGCTAAAGCATTCACAACCACAAGACCAAGCCCTGCCATAGCAATAACTAAGATAATAATAATAGCAAGAGAAGTAGTTCCGCCGCTTACCTTACTTATTTCCATCCTTGCTATCTCAGCAAGGGATTTGCCATCATGCCTAATAGATGCTGTAAGAATCACAACATCATGTACAGAACCTGCCAAAACAGCTCCTACAACCATCCATACAAATCCGGGAAAATAGCCAAACTGTGCTGCAAGAACAGGTCCTACAAGAGGGCCGGCACCTGCGATGGCTGCAAAATGAGAACCGAATAATATCCACTTATTGGTCGGTTGATAATTTTGCCCGTCATAAAGTCGTGTTGCTGGAGTAACCTTTGTTTCGTTGATCATTAAAACTTTTGCAGCAACAAAACTGAAATAAAAGCGGTATGCAAGCGCAAATATGGCAAGGCCTGCTATTACCAATGGCATTGCATTCATATTGAATTATTTATTATAAAGTTATCATGCAAAATTAACTAAAACATCTCAGTAAAGTTTCATTAAAACAAAATAAATTGATGGTTATAATTTCGTAATTTTGCAATTCAAATATGGTATTATGAAGGAGATAAGGAATGATTGGACAAAGCAACAGGTAAGTGAAATTTTCCATTTGCCCCTTCTTGAACTTGTGCATAAAGCATCACAGATGCACAGGAAATATCATGATGCATCAAAAATAAAAGTCAGCCAGCTGATATCCATTAAAACAGGAGCTTGTGTTGAAGATTGCGCTTACTGTGCACAGTCGTCACGATATAAAACTGCAGTGCAATCTCACAAGACTTTATCTTTAAAAGAAGTTCTTGAAGAAGCTGCCAGTTCCAAATCAAGCGGTGTTGAAAGAGTATGTTTGAGCGCTTCCTGGCGTGAAATACCTGATGGAAAACAATTCGATGAGTTACTGGAAATGATAACTAAAGTGAAAGAATTGGGTCTTAGTGTTTGTTGCACCACAGGCATGATGAATAAAGAGCAAGCAGGAAGACTGGCAAAGGCAGGCATTACAGCATACAATCATAACCTTGACACATCTGATGAATTCTACTCACAAATAATTACAACCAGATCGTATGAAGAAAGGCTTGATACAATTGATAGGCTTATTGATGCCGGTGTGCAACATTGTACCGGAGGGATAATAGGTTTGGGAGAATCGGAAGATGACAGGATAGCCATGATACATAAGCTTGCAACATTAAAGAAACATCCCTATACAGTTCCATTAAATACACTTGTTCCAATTCCCGGCACACCTCTTGAAGATAAGCCGATGCTTAAGTCATGGGAAATGATAAGAATGATTGCCACAGTAAGAATGGTAATGCCTCAATCTATGATTTGCCTTGCTGCAGGACGCAAACAGATGACCGCTGAAGGTCAAGCTTTATGCTTTCTGTCTGGTGCAAATTCTATATTTGTAGGAACTAAGCTTCTTACTACACCTAACCCTGAACTGAATGATGATATAGAGTTGTTGGGGAAACTTGGATTGGAGAAATATTAATCAATTCAATTGACTTTGTTTACAGCAGATAAATATTTAGAAGATGCCCTGAATAAGCGCAGGGGATCCGGTTCACTGAGATCGCTTAAAGTATCTCATGACCTTGTTGATTTTTGCTCCAACGATTATCTTGGTTTTTCTACAACAGGCGCTTTACACGCCCAGATACTTGAATTTAATCTTAAACAGTCAAAATCAATTAGTGAAGGATCGACAGGTTCAAGGTTGTTGTCTGGTAATTCTGCCATTGCCGAAAGTTTGGAAGATTATATCGCTTCTTTTCATAATGCAGAAGCTGCCTTATTGTTTAATTCGGGATATGATGCTAATGTTGGAATGTTGTCGTGTATCCCCAAAAGGGGAGATACTATCTTTTATGATGAATTAGTTCATGTTTCTATCAGGGATGGAATTCGCCTAAGTTATGCCAAAGCATATTCATTCAGGCATAATGATATCAGTCATCTTGAAGAACTTTTTAGTTTTGCCCAAGGCACTGTTTATATTGCTGTAGAAAGTGTATATTCTATGGATGGCGATATAGCGCCATTAAATGATTTGGTAGAATTATGCGAAAAGCATAGTGCCAATCTTATCGTTGATGAAGCTCATGCAACGGGAGTTTTTGGTCCGCTTGGCAAAGGATGCGTCTCAGAATTGATGCTGGAGAAAAAAGTTTTTGCACGTGTTCATACTTATGGAAAAGCAATGGGAACACATGGAGCAGCTATTGTGGGGAGCAAAATATTGCATGATTTTCTTGTGAACTTTGCTAGGCCATTTATTTATAGCACAGCATTGCCAAACCACTCTTTAGTTGCAATAATGTGTGCATATGCATTACTATCTGAAAATGAAGAAGTACAGCATAGTTTGCATAAAAATATTAAGCTTTTTCGTGTATTGACAGAAAAGGTTAATAATTGCAATCTATTTGAAAGCATTAGCCCTATTCAATGTGTTTTATTCCCGGGCAATGAGAATGTAACCAGACTGGCAAGTTTAGTTCAAAAGAAAGGATATGATGTAAGACCGATAATGAGTCCTACTGTACCTGCAGGTAAAGAAAGATTGAGGATTTGTATTCATTCTTTCAATAATGAAAATGAAATTAAAGGCTTGGTTGATGCAATTGAACAATCAATGAATTAGAAGTTGATGAAGAAATATTTCATTACAGGTATTGGCACTGATGTCGGGAAAACCTTCATATCTGCAATTTTTACAGAAGCATTAAAGGCAGATTACTGGAAACCCGTTCAAGCAGGAAGCCTCGATAATACTGATACAGATGTTGTTAAAAGCCTTGTCAGCAATTCTGTCACCAAATTTCATCCTGAAGCTTATAAATTTAAATTGCCTGCCTCTCCACATAAAGCGGCTATAGCAGAAGGAATAACTGTTAATCCCGATAAATTTGTACTTCCTGTGACTTCAAATTCACTTATCCTTGAAGGAGCTGGAGGTTTAATGGTGCCTCTTTCAGATAATTTCCTGATGATAGACCTGATAAAGAAATTAGATACTGAAGTTATACTTGTTTCAATGAATTATCTTGGAAGTATCAATCATACATTACTTGCAGCAGAATCATTAAAATCAAGAAATATCAGCGTGAAAGGAATTGTTTTTAACGGCGAGAGGGATGAAGAAGGAGAAAAGTTTATTCTGAATTATACAAAACTTAAGTGCTTACTACATGTTAACAAAGAAGAGTGTTTAACAAAAGAAATTGTAATTAAATATTCGGATATTCTTAATTCTTCAAATTACTTTTGACGGTCAGGAGTATCATCAACATTGAAATCACATTGCAGGTGTGAGCCATCGCATAATGGTTTATTCTTTGTATATCCGCAACGGCATAAAGCTGCAGATTTTCCTACCTCAATTTCGTTGCCATCGAAGTCTATTAATTTAAATTTTCCTTTTACCAAAAAAGCACCATTTTTAATGACTTTTATTTCCACGACATCAGTTTCCTTATTTTCTTCTTTTTGAATATCCTTATTATAATGAAATGTAAGCGCATCCGTTGGGCATTTTAATACAGTATCAATAATTTCTTGTGTGGACGCACCTTTCATATTTATCCAGGGTCTTTCATAAGGAATAAAAACCTTTGGCAGTTCAGTAAAACAGGTTGTAGCATGAACACAAAGATGAGGCTGCCAGACCACTGTAATTTCACCATTAGTATATTTTTTTTTAATCTTATCCATCCAAATTCTTTTTGTAAAATTACTAACTATTTAGAAAATTTCAAAATTATATTTCGTAACTAATAAATGTATAATAGTAAAGGAATTTTCTTGCAAATTACTAATTCTATTGTATTTTTGACACGAATTTCAATTTTTAAAAAATAATCATATGGCAAAAAGAACAATCGTAGCGATGCCAGGCGATGGCATCGGTAATGTGGTTTTGGAAGAATGCATCCGAGTTCTAACTGCAGCTGGCTTTGATGCAGATTATGTTAATGGGGATATTGGTTGGGAATTCTGGTGCAAGGAAGGTAATCCACTACCTGAGCGCACATTGAAACTTTTGGAAACTCATAAAATTGGTCTGTTTGGAGCTATAACTTCCAAACCTAAAGACAAAGCAACTGCTGAATTATCACCTGCATTAAAAGATAAAGGATTTGTTTATTATAGTCCTATAGTTACTATGCGTCAGAAATTTGGTCTTGATATTTGTATGCGTCCTTGCCAGACATTGGTTGGAAATCCTCTGAATTTTGTACGTCGTTCTGCTAATGGTGGTGTAGATGAACCTGTAGTAGATTGTATGATCTTCCGTCAGAATACTGAAGGTTTGTATGGTGGGGTTGAATGGACCAATCCTCCGGACAATGTATATGATGCATTAATGACACATCCTCGTTTTAAAGAGAATTTCGCATGGTGTCCTCGTCCGGAACTAGCTGTTTCTACACGTATTGTTACAAAGAAATATTGTACACGTATTATTAAAGCTGCTTTTGAATATGCAAAGAAACGCGGGTTTGATAAAATAACTCTTTGTGAGAAACCTAATGTAATTCGTGAAACATCAGGAATGATGCTGAAGATTGCCCAGGAAATGAGCAAAGCAGAATATCCTAACATTTGGGTTGAAGATGTTAATATTGATGCTATGATGATGTGGTTGACCAAGAGCCCTGAAAACTACCATGTAATTGTTTCTGAGAATATGTTTGGTGACATCGTATCTGATGCATTTGCCGGATTGATTGGAGGACTTGGATTTGCTACTTCAGCACAGTTCAACCCAGAATCTGGTGTGGCTGTTTTTGAACCTACACATGGCTCAGCTCCTAAATATGCAGATTACAAAGTGTCAATTGTTAATCCAATTGCAATGGTTCTTTCTGCTGTGATGATGCTGGAACATCTAAATGAAATGACAATTGCTAACCGCATCCGCAAAGCAGTAGGTGAGGTGGTAGCCGATGGTAAAGTAAGAGCTTATGACATGCTCAAAATGAAAGGAACTCCCGATGTAATTAATCAGGGAGCTGCTTCTACAAAACAAATGGCAGATGCTATCATTGCTAAACTGTAATTGAACTTAAATAATAATATCAGGAGACGTTGCATGCAACGTCTCTTCATATAAATAACAGGAGGAAAAATTATGTGCGATACAATTAAACCCGAATTTATTGACAAGGCAAAGAAACTTTGGCCTGAACTGGAATGGATAAAAAATAAAGAACTTCTTGAACAGACCACCAATACATGGGCGCTGGCTCTTCAGAAAAGCGTGCTGACTGTTGATGACCTCAACACTATTCCTTTTACATTGTTAGCCGGTCCTGATATGAAAGTTACTTTTATGGATCATAAAAGAGCTGTAGTGCATATTGCAAAAGATTGCGCAGATCAGATGAATAAATTCTTCAAGAATGATTTACCCGTAAACCTGGATGTCCTGATAGCTGGAGCTATTCTTGCCGATGTTGGTAAATTGCTAGAATATGAAATGAAAGATGGAAAATCAGTGCAGGGAAAATATGGCAAATATCTTCGCCATCCGTTCTCAGGAGTTTCTCTGGCAGAGCAATGCGGTGTTCCGGCAGATGTTTGCCACATCATAGCTACTCACGCAGGTGAAGGCGATATGGTTAAAAGAACCGTGGAAGCTTATGTTGTTCACCATGCTGATTTTATGACATTCGAACCATTTAAAGACAGATTGAAATAATATAGAACTATGAACTTAATTGAAAAAATACTGGCAAAACATGCCAATAAATCCGAGGTAAAAGCAGATGAGATCATTGATGTATTCATTGATATTCGTGCAGCACGCGATTTTGGCGGAGCAAACGTTGTGAAAAATCTCGTTGATAACGGACTTAAGGTTAATGATCCGAAAAAAACCATTTTTACTTTCGATTGCAACCCAGGTGGCTCCGATCAGAAGTATGCGCAAAACCAGCAATATTGCAGACAGTTTGCACGTGAAAATGGAATTGAAATATATGATGTGAATGCAGGTATAGGCACTCACCTTGCCATTGACGGCGGCCTTGCATGGCCAGGCAGTACTTTTGTTTCAACCGATTCTCATGCAAACATAATGGGAGCCATTGGTTGTTTTGGTCAGGGTATGGGCGACCAGGATATTGCAGCTGCATGGGCTAACGGCGCTGTGTGGTTCAAAGTTCCGCAATCTGTAAAGATCAATCTTAACGGTAAACGCCCAAAAGATGTTTCGGCAAAGGATATAGTTTTGAATCTTCTTTCCATATTTGGGGCAAATAAATTACTTGGTTATTCTGTTGAGATATATGGCGAAGATGTAGATAAATTAACTCTGAACGAGCGCATCACCATATCATCCATGGCTACTGAAATGGGTGCAATTATTCTGTTATTCACTCCATCGCCTGAAATAATGAAGTACTGCGAGGAGAGAACAGGGCGTAAACTGGAGCCTATCAAAGCGGATGCAAACGCAAAATATGAACAGGTTCATGATATTGATTTTTCAAAGTTTGTTCCTATGGTTGCAAAACCGGGGCATCCGCATGATGATGCATCGGTAGCTTCGGTGAAGAAAACAAAGATAGATTCTGCTTTCATAGGCAGTTGCACCAACGGACGTATTGACGACATGCGGATAGCTGCTGATATTTTGAAGAATAAGAAAGTGGCTCCGGGCGTGGTGTTGAAAATTGTTCCCGCCACTGATGCTGTCTGGAACCAGTGCATGAGTGAAGGATTGTTGAAAATATTTAAAGATGCAGGCGCCATGGTTGCCAATGCCGGATGTGCCGGATGCGCTGCCGGGCAGATAGGGCAGAATGGTCCCGGTGAAGTTACCATTAGTACCGGTAACAGAAACTTTGAAGGAAAACAGGGTAAGGGATTGGTTTATCTGGCATCTCCTGCTATAGTTGCTGCTTCATCTGTGGCAGGTTATATAACCACTCCTGATGATATCCCTCAACAACCCGCAATCTTTGAGAAAAAAGAATATCTTAAAAAATCGGCAGTTGTTAAAAAAGATGTTGCTGTAAAGCCCCTTGTTGTTGAAGGCAGGGTATGGATAATTAAAAAGGATGATATAGATACCGATATGATATTTCACAATCGCTATCTTGCTATAACTGATATTAAGGAAATGGGGCAATATGCCTTTGATAACCTGAAAGGCTATGAAGATTTTGCTAAGAAAGCAAAGCCCGGCGATATAGTTATTACAGCAAAGAATTTCGGCGCAGGAAGCTCAAGGCAGCAGGCTGTTGACTGTTTCATTGCGCTTGGAATTTCATGCATACTTGCCGAATCGTATGGCGCTATTTACGAACGGAATGCCATTAACGCTGCTATGCCAATTATGACTTACAATCCAGAAAAGCTAGAATCTATTGAGCTGCAGGATGGCGATAAAATCAAGGTGGATATGGTGCAGGGCAAGGTTACCAACCTGAAGAACAATAAAACTGCCGACATTGATAAGTTTACCGATGTGCAGATACAGATATATAAGAACGGCGGTTTGCTGTAATAGTTAGTATCTAAAGCGGAGGGTAATTATCAGTGAAAATTATTTGCATACATAATAATTATAAAACCTCTGCCGGTAATAAAAGTGAAAGCGATCAACTGGTTTTCTTTTTAAAACCTGAAAGTTCGCTGCTTGTCAACAAGCGTCCTTTTTTTATTCCCGAACATGCACAACAAATCACACCAAAAGTTAATCTGGCTCTTAAGATTTGTCGTCTCGGCAAGAACATACAGGAAAGATTCGCTCATCTTTATTACGATGAAATAAGCATAGGTATTGATATGGAAGCTACCAATACTCTTTCACAATGCAAGAAAAGCGGCTTGCCATGGGAAGTTGCAAAAGCTTATGATGACTCCTCCCCTGTTGGTAATTTCATTTCAAAGAATGAATTCCGAGATTTGAGAAATATTAATTTTTCCATTTTCAAGAACGGTAAGGCTTTTATTAAAGCAAACTCTTCACAACTAATATTTTCATTTGACAGTATCATTGCTTACGTTTCTACTTATATAACCGTGAAACAAGGCGATTATATATTTACTGGCAGTCCTGCTATTAATGATGCTGTTGAAATAAACGATAAGATCGAATGCTTCCTTGAAGATAAAAGGCTACTTAGCTTTAACGTCAAATAAAAAAAGCCCTGTCGGTGTAACAGGGCTTTTAATTACTTCACAATTTCCTTATTTTATGCTTATCTTAACACTATACGAACCTGTATTGGTAGCATTGTACACAGTTTCATATATAGCAAGATACAACGTACCGCTTTCTTTAACCGTGCCATTATATTTGGAACCTGCCTTTACGGTTTCTCCGCTTTCACCAATTTTATATACTAGGTTTCCATAAGTAGGATATGTGCTTGCATATTCGCTGGTAGTGCTGGTGGAATTTGCAGCACCGTCAGGATTGTATTTATTGCCCGATAAACTTTGAAGCACAACCTCGCCCGAAGCATTTATACTCAACTTCTGCCCTGTCTTGATCTTTATGCCTGTGTTAAGCCAGCCGCCATCAGTGTTCCCGCTTATATTCTTATTGGCCATGACCTTGAAAATCTTTTCGCCCGATTGTTCATCATAAACAGAAATATCCATCTGTTTTATTTTATCTTTAGGTACATTCAGATCGCCGTATTCTGTTTTCAGGTCAACTGATTTAAGGTTAAAAGTGCCGCCCATCGTGTAATCAAAATCAATGGTAGCAACATCCTTATCGCTGAAATTTTCTTCAACACCATATGTGCTTTTCAATTCAGTAAGCGCTCCTTCAGGTGTGAAATCAGTATATTCTCCTGCCTGGTAATCTTTGCCGTAAATATAATCGCTGATGACAGGTATCGTCCCTATGCTCATTTTAACCAGTTCATCATAAGCTGCTTGTCGTTTATCATCTGCAGGATCGTTCATTTGTTTTATAAGGTTAATGACTTTTGTCTTACTGCCGTCATCAGGAGTAATACCAAATGTGAGCGAAGAAACATTTTTAATGGGAATATCCAGTTTCCCGTATGCAGTGTTTAACAGCACTGATGTTACGCTGTTTGAAGTGCCTGTAATAACATTTCCATCACGCAAAGTGAGCTTTAACTCCACTTTTTGTTTTTGAGCATAAATTGATGTTATGGCAATGAAACATGCCAGTAACAGAATAAGTTTTTTCATAGTTTACGATTTTAGATTAATAATGATTTTCAATTTTGCTATAAAGATGTAAAATTAACTGTAATTCCATAAATAAGAAAATAATATTTATTTAAAAATTATATCCTCTATCAAATTGCCGCCCGCATGCTTATTCAGCGATTTAAGCAATTTGGTCTTTGCATAAAGCAGTTCTTCCCGTATGGCTGCATTATCAAGGGTAACGTATAACTTTTTATTGCGAAGATAGATTCCGGTAGTATGTTTTGCAATAAGCTTCCCCACTATCTTCGGCCACGATTCAACCAGCTTAAGCTCCATCAGCTTATCCGAAAGACGGTACTCTTTCAGCATGTCATTAAGGACTTCCTTCAATGTATGGTCATTCGATTTGTTCATCTGCTATTCCTGCCTGTAAAGTATTTCCTTTGCAGTTCCCGACTTTATGTCGAATATCTTTATCTCGGTTTTAATATCCCTGAATATCGATTCTATTCTTTCAGGGTGTGCATCGGTAACAAACACCTGCCCGAAACTGTTATCGCTGACCAGCTTCATTAACTGCTGCACTCTTGTATTATCCAGCTTATCGAAAATATCATCAAAGAGGAGAATAGGTTTAAATCCTTTAATATTCTTAGTGTATTCAAACTGCGCCAACTTCAATGCAATGATGAACGATTTCTGCTGTCCTTGCGAACCGAAACGTTTCAAAGGATATGTCTCCATCTTGAACAGCATATCATCCTTATGAATGCCAACAGTAGTGTATTGCACTATTCTGTCGCGCTCCACGGCATCGGTAAGTAGCTCAGTAAAGCTTTTGTCCTTTAGCTGCGACTGATATTCAATTTCAACCACCTCTTTCCCTCCCGAAATAAAAGCGAAATACTCCCTGAACATCGGCAGGAAAGTATCAAGGAACTCAGTGCGCTTGTCGAATATCTTCTGCCCCAGTGTAACCAACTGTTGGCTCCATATTTCAAGCGAAGCCTTATCAAAGCGGCGGCTTTCGGCAAAATGTTTCAGCAGGGTGTTGCGCTGAAGCAATGCCTTGTTATAATTAATAAGATTGTCGAGGTATATCTTGTCGAATTGCGAGATCACGCTGTCAATATATTTCCGGCGTTCTTCGCTGCCGTCGTATATCAGCGAGTTGTCGGCAGGCGAAATCATCACCAGCGGGTATAAGCCTATATGGTCCGAAAAGCGGTTATATTCCTTTTTGTTCAGCTTGAATTGCTTGCGCTCGTTGCGTTTCTGGGCGCAATAGATCACATCCTGCGTATCGCCTTTGGTAATGGTTCCCTGCACCACAAAGAAATCGGCATCATGCAATATGTTTTGCGAATCAATAGGGTTAAAATAACTCTTGCACAGCGACAGGTAATGTATGGCATCCAGCAGGTTGGTTTTTCCTTCGCCGTTGTTGCCCGTAAAGCAATTTATCTTTTCGCAGAAGCCCAGTTCCTCATCGGCGTAGTTCTTAAAATTGATTAGCGAAAGTTTTTGCAGGTACATGACGAAACGGGTTTTGCTCTCGCAAAAATACTAATATTTTAAAGAAGTACTTAAAGTGCCTAAAGTTGGGAGTACTTAAAGTTTAATAGTAAGCAAGAGGCAGCGGTAGTTAGTTATTATTTTATAAACTTCTTAACCAATTTGCTCTTAATTCATTTTATTTATTCTCTTAAAATTTTAATGTTACGAAAACATTATTTCGTTTTTTGAATAGAATCTTTCTTTATGTTTGGAATTATGATAACTTTATGCCTTACGGAGCTATCATAGTTTGTATTAATTTTTCTATTGTTATTCTTTTCCAAATTTTGCGTATAATATGACCTCATTGAATAATAAGCTGCAAGAGTGGAGGTAATTATAATAATGAATAAATATATCCTATTTAATATTACTTTCTTTCTTGTTGCTTGTCTGTATTTAAAATAACTACCGTATTTATTTATTACATGTTGGCCATGTTGAGTTATTTTAAAGAAGTTAGGTGGTGAAAATTGTGTAAGTATTTCGTGTACACATAAATTTTCAGATTCTAAGAAGTTAATTATTCCAATTTGCTCTCTATTTCTATAAATGGTATTTAGTTCGGGTATTTCATTTATTAAGTCCGATACAGCTCTTCTGTGACCTTGATAAACAGATTCATTTAAAATTTTCAAAATTGATTCGATAATTTCAATATTTTCTATTTTCATATATTTATAATGCTTCTTTCATTGATTCTTTTGCTTCAAGTCTTGCAGTAATTTTCTTTTTAATTTCTTTTATAGTGTCGAAATGAAATTTAGCAACAACCCACCTAATAAAAATAGTTAGAAATAGATATGCAATAAATGTTCCGACAGCAATATCAATATAAGAATTAAAAATGTTTTTGTTTAATGAAAAAAGTTTAGTTATTGAATCGCCAACCCAATAAACAAGAACCGCTACAATAAAAATCAGAAGAAACAGAAAGCAATCAGAAACAAATCTTTCTAAATTAAAAACAAATTTTAAAACTGAATTTTTAGGAATCTTTGGCAGATTTTCTAAATATAATTCACTACTATATTTTTCTGATTCATAATAAAGATAGTGTGTGTAATGTATTTTCGGATAATCTTCTTCTAATTTATCTTTATTCAAGCGATACAGTAATGGTGTAAATAACAAGAAAGTCAGAAAAAATATAATGTACCAAGCAATCATTGTAGTTATTATTTAAATGTTTTTATTTTTTAGTTAATCAATAATTTATATACCCGCAAAGTTATAAAAAAATCGTTTAAATCACAATAACTTACTCTTTCCATGCCATCTTTGCAGGTAGGCAGGGAGCGACCTGAAATCAGAATGATGCAACTTGAAATCTGAATGGTATAATCTGAAATCAGAACCCGATCAAGTAGCGTCGGGAATGCATCAAGTACGTTCGACTTGATACCAAGTCCGTTCAACTTGATGTCAAGTCCATTCAACTTGATGCCAAGTCCGTTCAACTTGATGCCAAAGTTACTCAACTTGATGCCAAGTTTGTTCAATTTTGAGCAAAACCTTACTTAATTTGATGTCAAGTACGTTCAACATGATATCAAGTCCGTTCAACTTGATGCCAAGTCAATCCGACTTGATGCCAAGTCCATTCAACTTGATACCAAGTCTGTTCAACTTGATGCCAAGTCCGTTCAACTTGATGCAAAAGTTTTGGTAATCACCTGACAAAAGAAAGGTGGTTAGCCCTTTTTTAAATCAGTGTTAATCAGTATTTTCAGTAGCCTGTGCCGATGACTATCGGCATCATCAGTGTTCCATTTAAAGAACATTCGAACCACTAACTACTAACAACGAACAACAAACAAATTTTCACTACTTTTCATATTAAATCATTGCTGTAAATAAAAATAAATTAAATTTGCAACTCAAAATACAGATTATGGCAAAAGATAATGAAGTAAAAGCAGATAAAAGTATAGGCGCTGTGGAGAATTCGCTTAGCAAAGCCGAACATTTTGTTGAGCAGAACCAGAAGATCATCATGATAGTGGTTGGCGCTATAGCAGTGGTTATTCTTGGTTATTTCGGTTTCAAGAAACTCTATCTTGCACCCAAGGAAAAAGAAGCACAGGGCGCCATGTTCATGGCAGAAAAATATTTCGAGAAAGATTCACTGAAACTTGCCCTTAACGGCGACGGTACAAACCCCGGCTTCCTTGATATCATCAGCGATTACGGCATGACCAAATCAAAGAACCTTGCTCATTATTATGCCGGACTTTGTTACCTCAAGCAAGGCCAATATGATGATGCAATTGACCAGCTTAAAGATTTCAGCGGCGACGACCAGATGGTAAGTTCAATGGCAAAAGGCGCCCTTGGCGATGCCTACATGGAACTTGGCGACAACGATAACGCCCTGAAATATTATTTAAAAGCCGCCGACAACAGCAAAAACCAGTTCTCTACACCAATGTACCTGATGAAAGCCGGCTGGACCTATGAACTTATGGGCAATTACGCCGAAGCACTGAAAGTATATGAACGCATTCAGAAAGAATATTACCAGAGCTTTGAAGCCCGCGAGATTGAAAAATATATTGCACGTGCAAAAGGCATGATAGCGCAGAAATAATAGTAGTAATACACAACACTGAATAGCAGAAATCATAAATTTCTGCTATTTTTGTTTAATCACAAACTGGATTTTTTTATAAAAAACAATAATAAAGGAGCGTTGTACCGATAAAACAGCAATTAATAGAAGACCCGCATTTTGAGAATTTATATAAAGAGCGTAGGCCCGGCAAAACGGCTAGAAAGAAATGAAGCCTTATAACTCCACCTACTTGTAGGGGGAGATGTCAGCCAGTTATGCTGACAGAGGGGGTATAAGAAACGGGAACTATTTGCTACTTTCTTTTGGCAATGAAAAGAAAGTAGAATAAAAGCCAAATTATTAAAAAGCTATGGCTTCTCTTGTGTGGCAGTAAAAGAAAAAGAACAAATAATAATTGCAAAGCTCAAACTAAAAAAACAATAATATGGCATCAAACCTAAAAAATCTTTCCGCTTACGACAAGCAAGGCGTTCCATCAGCAGCCGGAATGCGCATCGGTATAGCTATTTCAGAATGGAACGAAGAAATAACCCAAGTCCTTTTAAAAGGAGCTTATTCCACACTTCTGAAGCACGGTGCAGATGAAGAAGATATTTACCTCGATTATGTTCCCGGCAGTTTTGAACTCCCTCTTGGGGCGCAATCATTGCTGAACACCGAGGAACTGGATGCCGTTATTTGTCTGGGGTGCGTTATACAAGGCGAAACCCGTCATTTCGATTTTATATGCAATGCAGTTTCCACCGGTATCATGAAAGTATCCCTCGATTCAGGAGTACCTGTAATATTTGGCGTATTAACTACCAATACCCTTCAGCAAGCCAAAGACCGAAGCGGTGGAAAACACGGTAACAAAGGCGATGAAGCAGCTATTTCAGCAATTAAAATGGTTGCCCTTCAAAACGGCTTATAGGGAAACTATTATTATACCTTATTATATATGGCAAAAGAGTTAAGCATAGTTTATATGGGAACACCCGAATTCGCGGTGGCTCCATTGGATTGCTTATTGAAAAACGGATATAATATAAAGGCTGTTGTTACGTCTCCCGACAAACCTGCCGGAAGAGGTTTAAAACTGAATGAATCCGATGTAAAGAAATATGCATTAGCAAATAATTTAAGAGTACTTCAGCCAACGAATCTTAAAAGCCCCGAATTTGTTGATGAAATAAAAAGGATAAATCCAAGCCTTCAGATTGTCGTTGCTTTCCGTATGTTGCCTGAAATGGTTTGGAAGATACCATCTATAGGTACTTTTAATCTTCATGCCTCCCTCCTGCCTCAATACAGGGGCGCAGCTCCAATTAACTGGGTTGTTATGAATGGCGAAACAAAAACCGGAGTAACTACTTTCTTCATTAATGAGAATATTGACACAGGTAATATCATCATGCAACAGGAAGTTCCCATCCTCCCCGATGAAACGGCAGGCGAACTTCATGATAAACTAATGCACACAGGAGCTGAACTGGTACTGCAGACTGTAAAGAATATTGAAAGCGGCAATTATCATCCAACTCAACAACAAACATTATTGAAGGATATAGCAGCTTTGAAAAATGCACCTAAGCTTTCCAAGGAGATATGTCTAATCAACTGGAATAATACAGCTGATAATGTTTATAACCATATCCGGGGGTTAAGCCCGTATCCTGCAGCTTGCACGGAAATATACTCACTTGAAAGAATTTCTTATTATTTAAAGGTATTTAAAGCAGAAAAAGAAATTGTTCAGCATAATTTTAAACCGGGACAAATAACTACAAATGGAAAGACCCTCTTAAGTATTGCTGTTACTGATGGTTTCATTCATTTGCAGGAACTACAGTTATCAGGGAAGAAGAAAATGCATATTGATGAGTTTTTACGGGGATTTCCAATAAATGATACTTGGGAATCGAACGCTATTTGACAACAATTTTCATTATTTTATTGTATAAATAAGCCATTTTCATAGAGATTTATTAACATAATCGTTGAATTATTAACAAAATAGGGCTTTTTCATAAAATAAATTTGCAAAGTCCTAGATAATTAATATATTTGCAGCGTTAATTCAAATTAATCATTTAACTTAAATTAAATTAAAAAAATGAACAAAGCACAATTAGTTGAAGCTATGGCTTCACAAGCAAAAATTACTAAAGCAGCTGCAAAATCAGCATTAGACGCTTTCGTATGCGCTACTACCAAATCTCTGAAAAAAGGTGAAAGAGTAGCATTAGTAGGTTTCGGTTCTTTCGCAATTGCAAAAAGATCTGCAAGAATAGGCCGCAATCCTCAAACCGGCAAAAAAATTAATATTGCTGCTAAGAAAGTAGTTAAATTCAAAGCTGGTGCTGAATTAGCTGGAAAAGTTAAATAATTTTTGCTTTACCATGCTTTAAAAAAGTCTCCCACACGGGAGACTTTTTTATTTTATATTCACACCAATTCATATCTTTGCATCAATTGATTATTCTAATATAACGCAATTATGCAATCCTTCAATCCTGATGATATTGGCAATACCAATAATAACATTTTCGGTCTTCCCACAAATGAGGAAAATGCCAGGGTAATTTTTATTCCTGTTCCCTGGGATGTTACTACATCATATTCATCCGGCACTGCAAAAGCTCCTGAAGCTATATTTAATGCCTCATTCCAGGTTGATCTGTTCGACCCATTTAAAGACAATGCATGGGAAACAGGATATGCAATGCTTCCCATTTCAATGGATATTAAAGAAAAGAATGAACAATTAAAACTTCATTCACAAAAAGTAATAGAACTTCTTTCTCAAGGCATTGATATTACTGACTCAAAAGAAATAAAGAATTCGCTTCATATTGTAAACACTGGATGTTCAGAACTCAATTCATGGGTTGAAGACCAGACAGCAAAATATATCGACAAAAATAAATTAGTTGCTGTAATTGGCGGGGAACACAGTGTGCCAATGGGATTCCTTAAAACTCTTTCAAAGAAATTCAATAAATTCGGGATACTTCAAATAGATGCTCATGCTGACTTGCGTAATGCTTACGAAGGATTTGAGTTTTCTCATGCATCTGCCATGTTTAATGCATTAAAGATACCTCAAGTTGTAAAGCTGGTTCAATTAGGTATAAGAGACTATTGCCAGAGCGAGTATGAACTGATCCTTAACTCCAACGGAAGAATTACAACCTACTTCGACAGAACTATCAAGCAGGGAATGTATGAAGGAAAAACGTGGAACTTTTATTGCAATAATATCATTCAAGAACTTCCCGATAATGTTTACATCAGTTTTGATATTGACGGTCTTGATCCCAAACTTTGCCCTAACACTGGAACCCCTGTGCCAGGCGGACTTGAAATAAATGAAGTATTTTACCTTTTTGAGAAAATAGTATCTGCAGGAAAGAAAATAATCGGCTTTGACCTGAGCGAAGTTTCTCCCGGTGAAGATGAATGGGATGCAAACGTGGGTGCGCGTATTCTATACAGGCTTGCCAATTTAATGTCAAAATCAAATGGCATCTGATGAACGAGACGCTCACATATAGTCAGAAATGTGAATTATATAAATTCCTTAGTGAATTTATTACAAGCAACCGAATTGAACGCTTTAAAGAAATTTCAGAAAAAAGGACAAGGTATATCACTGTAGTTCTTGAAGATATTTATCAACCTCATAACACCAGTGCTGTTTTAAGAAGCTGCGACTGTTTCGGGATACAGGATGTGCATATTATTGAAAATAAAAATGAATATACTGTAAACCCTGATATAGCCCTAGGTTCCTCAAACTGGCTTACATTGTACAAATACAACGAAACTAAAAATAACACCCTGAATTGCATTAACAAACTAAAGCAGAATGGATATTCTATTATAGCGTCTTCTCCTCATCTTAATAATTCTTATCTGGAAGAATTTGATATTCATCAAAAATCTGCAATATTGTTTGGAACCGAAAAGGATGGCTTATCAGAAATTGCACTTCAACATGCTGATAAATTTGTCAAGATCCCCATGTATGGATTTACCGAAAGCTTTAATATATCGGTATCAGTTGCATTAACATTATACTCATTATCTCAAAAACTAAGGAGCTCTATAATAAACTGGCAATTAAAGGAAGAAGAAATCCTTGATTTAAAGATCGAGTGGGCGAAAATATCCATTAAAAAATCCAAGCTTATAGTGGATCAATTCATGCAGCGATTAAATAAATAATAAAGGATGCACTAGTAATATTAAGATTTATAATATCTTTGTACAGATAAATAACTATTCAATACTTTACATATGGGAAAAGGTGATAAAAAAACAAAACGAGGTAAAATTATAATTGGTTCTTTTGGCGTTAGACGTCCAAGCAAAGTAAAGAAACAAGTTATCGTTAAGGTTGAAAAGAAAATAAAAAAAGTCGAAGCTGAAAATGCTGAAGTTAAAGCAGCAAAAAAACCGGCAGCAAAAAAGCCTAAGAAAGAAACAAAAGAATCTGCTGAATAAATTTTAGCAATTACTTTGAGTTAGTGAAGGGTTACATATCCTTCACTAATTTTTTATATACCCTACCCCTCTCTTCAAAATTCTTGAACATATCATAACTGGCAGCTGCCGGTGATAACAAACATATACCGCCTTTCGGAGTTTTTTCTTTAGCAATTTTCACTGCTTCATCCATGTTCTTAACAAATACCTGAAATTTCCCTTTAACATTATATTGTTTAAGACCTTCCATTATTTTAGTTCCGGCATCTCCCAAGAAAATCAAATTATGAATATGTGAAGAAGCAATGAATTCAGCTAGGATATTATAATTTATGCCCCTATCAAACCCACCAAGTATTAGCGTATTTACATTTTGTAAAGCCTTTACAGCTTCAATCGCGGCTTCAGGAATAGTAGCTATCGAGTCATTATAATAATGAATGCCGTTATATTCTCCTACATATTCAAGGCGGTGTTCTAATCCTTTAAACGAGGTAACTCCTTCTTGAATTATTTCATCTGGAACATTCAATATCTTGGATGCACAAATAGTTGCTAAAATATTTCTTTTATTATGTTCGCCCTTCAGATATATTTCACTTTTTAGATCCATTATTCTTGAAGTATCCATACCATTTGAAAACAATAAGCTATCGTTTTCAATCCAGCAACCTTTAGACTGTTTCTTAGAAATAGATAAACCATAATAGTTTCGTTCTAATTTGTTTTTAAAAATAATATCTAAAACAAGATTATCATCTGCATTAAAAATAAAATTATCAGCAGGCTCCTGATAACGAGTTATATTAAACTTTGAGATTTGATAATCCTCGTAAGACTTATAATAATCTAAATGTTCCTGAAAATAATTAAGTAAAGTTGCAATATGTGGTCCCTTTGATATAAACTCTAGTTGATGAGAAGATAATTCGAAAACAATTTTTGTATGCTTATCAATTTCATCAATCATATCAAATGGTGGAATGCCGATATTCCCAACCAGTACAACATTATTATCCTTTAATTTAAGGATGTGATAAATCAG
>JBEKEO010000035.1:0-20187 GCA_050013795.1 Bacteroidales bacterium | reverse complement strand
GATATTGTTCCAATTACAGGCGAGAACAGAATACTGGCATATTTCGGGTTAAAGCTTATTAACTCTAATCCGCGCGCAGGCTTAGAAGCAATACTAACATTCAGCGGCATTAAAAGACTTGATAAATCCATTGTTACGGAAGATCAAATATTTCAGCGTTTGCTGAATATAAACGATCTCGTTTTCCTTGTAGGTCCAAGGATCAATGCTGCCGGAAGGATTGAGAATGGCAGGAATGCCGTTGAGCTGCTTATCTGCGAGGACCTTATTTCAGCAATGGAAATTGGTGAATATATCGACCTGAACAATACTGAGCGCCGAAACCTAGACTCATCAATAACACAATCAGCACTTGAAATGCTGCATAAGGACAAGCAGCTTACAAAACGGAAAACAACAGTTATCTATGATCCTGAATGGCATAAAGGCGTTGTAGGTATTGTTGCCTCCAGACTTATTGAAACGTATTACAGGCCTACCATTGTTCTTACCCAATCCAATGGATTGATCACAGGCAGCGCCCGTTCAGTTAAAGATTATGATATATATGATGCTATAGATGCCTGCAGTGATCTGCTTGAACATTTCGGCGGACATAAATATGCGGCGGGACTTTCATTGAAGCCTGAGAATTTGGAGGCGTTTAAAGATAAGTTTGAAAAGATAGTCTCTGAAACTATTGAAGAACGAATGCTTATCCCAGAAGTGGAAATAGATGCCGAACTTGAGCTTACTGATATTTCGCAGAAGTTCTATCGTGTATTAAAACAATTTGCTCCTTTCGGTCCCGGAAATATGGCTCCTGTATTTCGCACAAAAGGTTTGGTTGACAAAGGATATGCACGTATTGTTGGAGCAAATCATCTTCGCCTTTGCGTGATGTATCCCGGAATTCATAATCCAGAATACAACGCTATCGCTTTTGGCCAGTCGGATTATCTTCCAATGGTAATAAATGGAAAAACTTTTAGTCTTTGTTATCATATTGACGAAAACGAATGGAACGGAAATATTTCGCTTCAACTCGTGGTAAAGGACATTAAACCGGATGTCGTTTAATGAAAGCCTGTTTTTTCTCACTACTCATTACTCCCAACTCACTACTTTTTAATAACTTCGCAGAAATAAAAATTTTATTATATGTTGCGCACACACACCTGTGGTGAACTGACCATTAAAGATATTGGTAAAACAATTACACTTTGCGGATGGGTTCAAAGATCAAGGGATCTGGGAGGTATGACCTTTATTGATCTCCGCGACCGTTATGGCATTACACAGCTTGCATTCAATATGGAAACAAATGCTGCACTTTGTGAAAAAGCAAGGACAATGGGGCGGGAATATGTGCTGCAAACAACAGGAAAGGTTATTGAAAGAAGCAATAAGAATCCAAAAATGCCTACGGGCGACATTGAAATAATTGTTGAAGAGATTGAAGTGCTGAATGAATCAAAACTTCCACCTTTCACAATTGAGGAAAATACAGATGGAGGTGAAGAACAGCGAATGAAATACCGCTATCTAGATTTACGCAGAAGCGTTATTAAAAAGAACTTTGAGCTGCGTCACCGCATGTCGATAGAGACAAGGAATTATATGAATTTACAGAACTTCATTGAAGTGGAAACGCCCTATCTTATTAAATCCACGCCCGAAGGTGCACGTGATTTCGTAGTTCCTTCTCGTATGAATCCGGGGGAATTTTATGCGCTGCCTCAATCGCCTCAAACATTCAAACAAATATTAATGATAGCAGGCTTCGATCGCTATTATCAAATCGTTCGATGCTTCAGAGATGAAGATCTCCGTGCCGACCGTCAGCCTGAATTTACACAAATAGATTGTGAAATGTCATTCATTGAGCAAGAAGATATACTCAATACTTTTGAAGGATTGGCAAAACACCTGTTTAAACATGTCAGAGGTATTGAAGTAAAAGCTTTTCCGAGAATAAGCTACGCTGATGCAATGAAATATTATGGTTCTGATAAACCCGACATTCGTTTCGAAATGAAGTTCGTTGAGTTGAATGATATCGTAAAAGGAAAGAATTTTAAGGTATTTGATGATGCAGAATTAGTTGTCGGAATTTGTGCCAAAGGCTGCGGGGAATATACCCGTAAACAGTTGGACGAACTTACTGAATTTGTAAAACGGCCTCAGGTTGGCGCTTCCGGGCTGGTATATGTAAGATATAATCATGACGGCACACTGAAATCGTCAGTTGATAAATTCTATAATGTGGAAGAACTGAAGAAATGGGCTGTCGAATTAAATGCAAAACCAGGTGATCTCATTCTTGTTCTTGCAGGTGCCGCTGAGAAAACACAAAAAGCGCTCTGCGAACTCCGACTTGAAATGGCTAACAGACTTGATTTACGAGATCCTGAAGTTTTTGCTCCATTATGGGTTATAGATTTCCCATTACTTGAATGGGATGAAGAAACCAAACGTTATTATGCCAAACATCATCCGTTCACGTCACCCAAACCAGAAGATATTCCATTACTGGAAACAAATCCAGGCGCTGTGAGGGCGAATGCATATGACCTAGTGATCAATGGTGTCGAAATTGGAGGAGGATCTATTCGTATCCATAACAAAGAGGTGCAACAGAAAATGTTCAAAACACTCGGATTTACTGAAGAATTAGCACAGGCCCAGTTTGGCTATTTAATGAATGCATTTGAATTCGGTGCTCCTCCACATGGTGGCATTGCTTTTGGTTTCGACCGCTGGTGTGCTGTTTTCGGAGGTTCTGATTCTATACGCGACTATATAGCCTTCCCTAAAAACAATGCCGGGCGAGATATGATGAGTGATTCTCCTTCATCCATCTCTAAACAGCAATTGGATGAATTGAGTATTTCAGTTAATGTTAAATAGTTTTTAATTATTGAAATTGCTTTCTTTGAATGAATTTAATACAATTCATTCAAAGGGCGGCGTTCGGCATTTTTATTCTTTTTATAATCGGAAACCGAAACATTAGTGATCTGTTTGAACTGGTTTGAAAGGTATTGTACGCTACTGTATCCCATCATAAAAGAAATTTCACTCAATGTATAATTCTCAAAATCGAGCAGTTCTTTTACTTTCTCTATCTTTTGCAGGATGATATACTTTTCCAGAGTAATGTTTTCGTGTTTTGAAAATATTGAAGAAAGATATTGATAGGTATATCCTAACTTTTCAATAAGATAATCAGAATTGCGGATAAGAGAGTTGGCATTGTTATAATAATGGATAAGTTCTATAACAGCCAGCTTTATCTGTTCAACCAATAGTTTTTCCTTATCTGCTATCAGCTCAAACCCGCAATCTTTAATTATCTTTTCAATAATATTGAAATTTGTTTTTTCAGGATCATAGCAAATCACTACCTCGCCAAGACGGATCTTTTGTACCAACACGCCCGCTTTTTCAAAATCCTCTTTCAGCACACGAATACAGCAACTGCATACCATGTTCTTAATATTAAGAACAGATGTTATTACTGCTATATTTGGTTTCGGGTCCTGCAATTTATTTTCTCAACTAAATAATTATTTGATCAATGCTTCATATAATATCTCAACTGGATGATACGCTTTACGCCCGGTGCCATCTTTTATCTGATGACGGCAACTGGTGCCGGGAGCAGCAATCAATACGTCATCAGTTGTCTTGCGAATTTCGGGAAACAATACCAGTTCACCAACTTTCATTGACACTTCGTAATGTTCCTTTTCATAACCGAAACCACCGGCCATTCCACAGCAGCCTGATTTTATTTCTACCACTTTAAAGTTAAATGGTATCTCCAGCATCTTTTTGGTTGGTTCTGTCGAAGCCAACGCTTTTTGGTGGCAATGCCCGTGCAACCTGATATTCTTTGCTTCCTTTGAAAATAAATCTTTACTGATGTTCCCTTTCTCAAACTCTTTTATAATGAATTCGTCAATCATAAAACAGTTGGCTGCAAGTTTAATTGACGCCTCTTTCAGCGATTTATCAACAAGCTCTGTATATTCATCACGGAAGGCAAGTATCCCCGAAGGTTCAATTCCAAGTAAAGGAGCATCATCGGTTATCACATCTTTCAGTAAAGCCACATTGGTGTTGGCTATCTTTTTTGCTTTCCGCAACAAGCCTTTGGAAAGATAAGTTCTGCCGCTAAGCACATGATTCGGTAACTCCACCCGGTATCCAAGTTTAGTAAGCAACTCAATTGCCCTGATGCCAATTTCAGTATCATTATAATCTGTGAATTCATCTGCGAACAAATAAACTTTTCCTTTTGTAAGTTTGCTTGTATCTCTATGTTCAGAAAATTTCATGAACCATTTCCGCAGCGTTATCCTGTACAACTTTGGAATAGTACGCTTTGGAGCAAAACCAAGAAGCTGTTTTGCAGTACCTGAGAAAAATTTATTAGTGATAAAGAAATTAAACACTGATGGAAATATGGCGCCAATACTGTTTGTTCTGGTTATATCAGCAATCATTCTTGCCCTGAAAGGGACTCCATGCTCATCATAATAATGTTGCAGAAATTCAGCTTTATATTTAGTGATATCAACATTCGAAGGACATTCTGATTTGCAGGCTTTGCATGATAAGCAGAGGTCCATCACAGCATATATCTCTTTATGGTCAAATGGATTATTATTGGGCGAATTTGTGAGAAATTCCCTAAGGATATTTGCTCTTGCACGCGTTGAATGTGTTTCATCTTTGGTGGCCATATAACTTGGACACATGGTTCCGCCAATAATGCTCGACTTGCGGCAGTCGGCAGAGCCATTGCATTTCTCTACTGCCTTCAGTATCCCATGATCGTGTGAAAAATCGAAAACAGTTTCAATATTTTTAACTGACCGTGCCTGCTCATAACGCAGACTGGTATTCATGCGGGGCGTATCAGTTATCTTTCCGGGATTGAAAATATTATCCGGGTCCCAGGCTTTTTTAAGTTGTTTTAATAACTCATAATTATGTTCGCCAACCATTAATGGAATAAACTCTCCCCTAAGCCTGCCATCGCCATGTTCGCCGCTTAAGGAGCCTTTATATTTTTTAACTATGTTGGCTGCTTCCATGGCAACTGTCCTGAAAAGCTCAACATCCCTGGGGTCTTTCAGATTTAAAGCAGGTTTAATATGCAACTCGCCTGTTGAAATATGCGCATAATATACTGTTGAAAGCTTATGACAGGCAAGCATTGCGTCAAGATCCTTTACATAATCAGGAAGAAGTTTCGGATTCACAGCTGTATCTTCAATAAGCGAAACAGGTTTGCTGTCGCCGGGATAATTGGAAAGTATGCCAAGTCCTGCCTTGCGAAGATCCCAAACTTTCTTCATATCGCTGCCTGAAACAACAGGAAAATGAAAACCATATCCGGCAGCCTTCATTTCACTTTCCATTGCCATCACTTTAGATTCAATGATCGCTTTATCAGTTTCAGCAAATTCAACTATCAGGATTGCACCGGGGTCGCCCTGAACAAAAAAGCGATTTTTATTTTGCGTGATGTTTTCCTTGGTCAGATCCATGATGGCTTTATCCATCAATTCTATTGAATAAGGACCATGTTTCAAAGCAATAAGGTTTGCATGCAAGGCTTCATGAACGGAATTAAGATGAACGCAAACCAATACCTTTTCCTTTGGCGGTAGAGGAACAAGGTTCAGTTTAATTTCGGTTATAAAAGCAAGAGTACCTTCAGAACCAGCTATCAGCCTGCAAAAATTAAAAGGAACACCATCTTTAGTGAAAGGTTCACAATCCAATAACAGATCAATGGCATAACCCGTATTCCTTCTTTTCAGGGACTTATCAGGGTATTGCCTGATAATTTCCTGTTGGTTAACAGGGTTATTTAATATCTCGTAAACATTCTTGTAAATACTATTCTCTAGCGTGTCACCCTGTATTTTAGTTTGAAATTCCTCAGCAGAGATCTCTCCGAATACTACTTCTGAACCATCACTTAAAATTGCATTTACTGAAAGTGTATGGTCGCGTGTGCTGCCATATACTATGGAGTGCGCACCACAAGAATTATTTCCTACCATACCACCTATCATACATCGTGAGGAAGTAGAAGTTTCAGGGCCAAAGAAAAGTCCTTTAGTCTCAAGAATTTTATTTAGTTCATCAAGTATAACGCCGGGTTGTACCCGAACCCATTTTTCCTTCTCATTTATCTCTAAAATTTGTGTCATGTATTTTGACACATCAACCACGATACCGCTACCTACAACCTGTCCGGCCAGCGATGTTCCGGCAGTACGGGGAATCAATGATGTTTTATGTTGTCTGGCAAAAGCAATGACCTTTTTAATATCATCATTGTTTTTAGGGCGGGTAACTGCTACAGGCATTTCGCGATAGGCTGATGCATCAGTAGCATACATGAGCCTGCTGGCATCATCACAATACAAATCGCCTTCCAGTTCCTTTTTCAGTTCAAGAAGCTCTTCTCTTTTCGGCATAATCTATTATTCCTGATTATGCATCAAAAATACTTATTTTTTATACAGGTCTGTACTTTGGAAAATTCTATCAGCCGATTTAGTTATAAAGCCCGAATACAACTTTCCGTCGGTATCGGGATAACGTTTTGCAAATTCATAATAACAGGAAGTAACATCATAAGTTCCCTCTGCAAATTCCACAGGAATAACTGCAGCTTTAACACTTGATTGTTCAAGCAACTCGGCTGGCGTTCCCTGAATTTCACCTCCAGCATCATTAATAATGAATCCATTTTTCTTGAGGAAAGAGTTAACTTTCTGGACGGAATCATATTTCTTTAAAGCATTCACGCTTACAGTAAAATGATTTACAGTAAACCCATTCACATAAAGCCATGCAGCATATTCAGATTCCTTTCTTAATTCCTCATATATTTTAAAAGAAGGATTTCCCCATGTTCTGCCGCTGAAAATCAATTCATCAGAACTTGCCAATTCTTTAAGGATATTATCCACAACTTTAGTTATTGTTTCCTGAAGAAAAGGACTAAAATCCTTTGTTATCAGCTCACTGATGAAAACCCTCGGAGCAAAAGGATCCTTTTCTATTTCGAAATGTTTTGCAAACAAATGTTTCTGTTCAAATTTATACTGACCTTTTTCCACATAACCGGCCTGAAGAAATATCTTTGACAAAACATCCACATTTACCCTGCTGTCGCTGAAGGTACGGAAAGCAATATGGTCATTTACCACTTCTTCTCCTTCATTAATAAAAAGATCATATACATTTTTTACATAAGGATTTCTCGTAATATAGTCCATCCATAACTTTGAGAATATATCTTGTGTATTCATAATTTCTATTGTTGGGAAATTTAATGCAAAATTACTACATGAAGGAAGGCAATAACAACATTGAATGCGTTTTTAACAGAAAAAAAACAATAAATAAGCTTTTAAAATTTAAAATACCATCTGAAATATTTAATTTTGGAGTTGAATATAAACTAAATAATAAAAATTATGTCAGAAAAAATATCAGATAAAATTGCTCCGGGAGTCGTTGCAGGTAAAGAACTTCAGGAAATATTCCGTATTGCAAAAAACAACGAATTTGCTATTCCGGCAGTGAATGTGGTAAGCACAAATTCCGTGAATGCCGTTCTTGAGGCAGCAAAAGCAGTCAATTCTCCTGTTATGGTGCAGTTTTCGAATGGAGGTGCATTATTTTATGCAGGCAAATCGCTTTCCAATGAAAATGAAAAAGGAGCTATTGCGGGCGCCATCTCCGGGGCAGAACATATACATAAGATAGCTGCACTTTATGGCGTCCCTGTGATCGTGCATACCGATCATGCGGCAAAGAAATTGCTTCCATGGGTTGACGGACTTCTGGATGCAGGAGAAAAATTCTATAAAATTCACGGGAAACCTCTTTATAGTTCCCATATGCTTGATCTTTCAGAAGAACCACTTGAACAAAACATTGAAATATGTAAACGCTACCTTGACAGAATGAGCAAAATAGATATGACACTTGAAATTGAATTAGGTGTTACCGGTGGCGAAGAAGATGGTGTTGATAATACAGGTGTTGATAATGCACGTCTTTATACCCAGCCCGAACATGTTGCCCTTGCATATGAAACGTTGATGAAGATCAGTCCTAACTTTACGATTGCTGCATCATTTGGAAATGTTCATGGCGTTTATAAACCCGGCAATGTTCATTTGCAACCTAAGATTTTAAAGAACTCGCAGGATCATATCCAAAAGAAATTCAATACTCAATCAAAACCTGTTAATCTGGTATTTCATGGTGGTTCAGGTTCTGCTCCTGAAGAAATAAAAGAAGCCATTTCCTATGGGGTCATCAAAATGAATATTGATACGGATACTCAATGGGCATTCTGGAGCGGTGTACTGAAATTCTATAAAAAGAATGAAAGTTATTTACAGGGACAAATAGGCAATCCTGAAGGGGAAGATAAACCAAACAAGAAATATTATGATCCCCGTGCATGGCTGCGTGATGGCGAAAAAGCATTAGTGGAAAGACTTAAGCTAGCTTTTGAAAACCTTAATTGTGTAAACAGATATTAATTCAGCATATCCATTCAAACAAAAACCCTTCATTGATTAGTGAAGGGTTTTTTATTTATTCAAATTTCATCTATTTTGAATCATCTTCTTCCAGGTCAGGCAAATTTATCTCATCATCCTTTACAATAAATGCATTTTCATATTCTCCAGAGATATTATACAGAAAACGTTGAGCATCCATCCTACATCTAAAATCCCCTACCCTTATTTTGTAATTAGGTTCATGGTATATCAGATAAGCTTCAACATTTGGATATTTTGCCTTAAATCCATTCATAGCAGCAACGGCGCTGTTCTTTGAATTATTTCCTGAATCAAAAAATATCTGTATCCTGAAGCCTCTTATACTTCCACGATTTTCACTGAAAGCAATATGCTTTTCAATCAAAGTGTTTATGCGCGTGTCAGAAACAACCATATCAACATTGCCTGTTTTCTGGCAGCACCCAAACCGAACACCAAAAATTATAAGTAAACCAAGAATAAGGTATTTAAAATGCTTACTCATTATTAATCCTTCTTTGCATTAACATCATAAATCTGCTTGGAATGAATTGTCAGAACAGGAATTTGTGAATGATTTACCATCTGTTGTGCATAAGGTCCCAGCCAAATGTTCTTTGCACTTTTTTCCTGCTCTGTCATTATGGTGATCAGATCTGCTTTTGTTTCCATTGCATAATCAATTGTTCCATCTGTTATATTTTCACAGAATTTAAAATGTTTATGACAAACAACATTATTTGTCTCAACATATTCAACAGCCTGGTTGGTGTATCCCTCAACGAGATTTTTGATGTCTTTAACATTTGTGGAATATACTCCCAATACATGAATTTCAGCTGAAAATAATTTTGCCAGTTCTGTTGCAAAAGGCACTTTTTGCCTGGTCTCCATTGTGCTGTCTATAGGAACAATGATCTTCTTAATGTGTTTATGTTTCCATATAAAACTTTCCTTTACTGTAATAACCGGACAAGGAGCAGAAGAAACAAACCTATATGCATTGCTTCCTATCCAAAACTCTTCAGCGCCTGAGACTCCATGAGTACCTGCCAGCAAAATATACGCATCACTGTATTTTGCCTGGTTAGCAATTTCAGCATAGATTTTCCCTTTCCTGATCTTGTAATCCAGTTTCCCATTAAGCGAAGGCTGATATTTTTTAACAAGTTTGTCAAGGAGACAAACAATTTTTTCATGGTATTCGTTACCCAGCTTACTGTAAACAGATGCTGAACTATGAGGCTTGTCAACATATACTAAAAGTATGTTTGCTGAAACATCATTTGCTATTGTAATAGCAAACTTAAGCGCTTTAATCGAACATTTAGAAAAGTCGATTGCAACAAGGATCATTTTATCTTTTTTCATAATAATATATTATTTATGTCAGTGTCTTCCATTTTATTAAACAATAATACAACAAAATAAATAATTGTATGCAATATTAAAAATAATTATTGAACATGCTTCTCATAAAAATGCATTTCTTGTATATACTGATAGACCTTGTCAGGTAGAAAATAACTCATATTCTTCTTATCCTTTATGGCTGACCGTATAAAACTTGAAGATATTTCCAGATTTGGGGCATTGACCCAGTTTACTTTCGGATGGGTTTTAAACGTTCCTCCGCTTGCTTCTGGTCTTGGATAAACATAAATATTATAGTATTGCAATATCTGTTCGTAGCTTTTCCACTTATCAAGATTCTCTAAATTATCTGCGCCCATAATCAATGCAAATTCTTTCTGCGGGTATTTTTCCTGCAGGTATGTCAATGTATTTATGGTATATGAAGGCTGCGGCAGCTTGAATTCGATATCGCATGATTTAAAACGGGCATCGTTTTCAATAGCCACATTAACCAATGCAAGCCGATGATGATTAGTAAGCAAAGTTGTTTTTTCTTTTAATGGATTTTGTGGTGAAATTACAAACCAGATTTCTTTCAGATCGGAATATTCAGCCATATAACCGGCTATCATCAAATGCCCGTTGTGTATGGGATTGAATGAACCAAAATATAAGCCTATTTTCTTCTTCTTATTCATTTAAAATCTAATTGAATTAAGAACAGTTGAACTTTCAATTAAGAATGCAAAAATTCCTCAACCAATTCTTTCGCTTCTTTCACCGCTTTTTCCAGGTCATCATTAACAATTATCTTATCGAATTGATTGGCAAATGTGAGTTCGTAATTTGCTTTATCTATTCTTTTCTTAAGTGTTTCAGGTGTTTCTGAAGAACGACGCTTCAATCTTTCCTCTAATTCTTCAACTGATGGCGGCATCACAAAAACAGCAAGCGCATTTTCCCTACCGTATTTTTTTAAATTCAAACCGCCCACAACATCCACATCAAACACTACATGATTTCCCTTAGCCCATATCCTTTCCACTTCTGTTTTCAGCGTACCATAGTAACTGTTCTCGTATACTTCCTGCCATTCAAGGAATTCATTATTGGCTATTCGTTTCCGGAATTCTTCGGCTGACAAGAAGTAATAATCCACTCCTTCTTTTTCGTTTTTGCGCATAGGTCGACTGCATGCCGACACCGAAAATTCCAGGTCGTTCCTCGATCCGATAATACGGTGAACGATGGTGGTTTTACCTGCGCCCGAAGGAGCCGAAAATATGATAAGCTTGCCGTCCATAGCCTAAAGGATATTCAATAGTTGTTCTTTGATCTTTTCCAGTTCGTCTTTCATCTGCACCACCAGTTTCTGTATGTCGGCATCATTGGCTTTTGAGCCAATGGTATTTATTTCCCTGCCTATTTCCTGCGAAATAAAACCAAGCTTTCTCCCATTCGTTTCGGGTTGTTTCATGGTATCAATAAAATAGTCGCAATGCTTTTTAAGTCTAACTTTTTCCTCTGTAATATCAATCTTTTCCAGGTAGTATATCAACTCTTCTTCAAAGCGATTCTTATCTGTTTTATCAATGCCTATCAGTTCTTCAAGGTTTTTCTTTATCCTGTCTTTGATCAGTTTCATCCTGTTCTTTTCGAACACTTCAATATCTTTCAGAAGCTTTAGGATGCCCGTGATCCTTTTTTTTATATCATTTCCCAGTATCTCGCCTTCATGTATACGAAAATCATTCAGCAGTTTCAATGCTTCATCCAGCGCAGGCAGGAAGGAATTCCATTCTTTTTCCGACAGTTCTTCGTTTCCTGTTGAAAGCACATCGGGCATTTTAAGAGCAAGGGCAAAATGATCGGTAGGGAAGGTGTTGCCCGCTTCGGCAGAGATTGATCTCAGGTCGTTGAAATATTTTAAAAGCAGGTTTTTGTTTATGGTATAGTTCGAAACACATTCATTATTCTCAAAATAAACGGCCACATCCACCTTTCCGCGTTCCAGTTCCTTCGAAACCAGGGAACGTATCTCCGATTCTTTTTCTTTATACAAACGGCATATTTTAGAATTTATATCCAGCTGCTTGCTGTTGAGGCTGCGTATTTCGATAATAAGCTTCTTGTCGTCCTGTTGGGCAAAAGCCTTGCCGTAACCGGTCATGGATTTGATCATGGTGAATGTATTTGCTGCTGTTGCGTTGTAAATTTTAACAAAGATACAAAGACTATATGAAAAGAAATTAATTTATGAGATCGTGATAATGGAATTTAGAAAGAGCATTATCAAAAACAATTGAGAATAGATGAAAGAACTAATGATTTTTATTTTATTCCAAAATCGAGCCTTACCGTAACCGAAGCAGTTTTATTCTTGGAAGCTGTATTAAATGCGCCCCCATAAGTATATTCTTCCGAACTGTTCTGTGCCGTTATCTGGAAAATTCCCATGTCGGCCTTCCTTAAATTTCCAAGACTGCTTTTTGCATTGGTGGCTATGGCTTCAGCACGGTTATGAGCATCTTCGGTAGCCATCGAAAGCATTTTGATTTTAAGTTCGGCAAGTTTTGTGTAATAATATTGAGGCGCCGATGAAACAAAATTAACGCCAAGGTCGATCAGCTCGCTTGCTTCACGCGAAATATTCTCTACTTTATCCACTTCCTTCGATTCTATTTTCAGGTTTTGCGATAAAATATATCCTTTGAATTCCTTTATCGAATGGCCTTCTTTGTCGGGCACATATTCATAATCCGATTCAATAGTAACCGACGAAAAGATTATCTCTTTTTCCTTTATGCCTTTCAAGATCAAATATTTTTTAATGATCTCGGCATCCTGTTTCAGCTCGGAATAAGCCACCTTGGTGTTTTTCGATTCGGCAGTAAAATAGCCGTCCCAAACAATCAGGTCGGAAACAAAATCCTGTTTGGCTAAACCCGTAACACTTATCGATTCATTACCCACATGCGTTCTTCTCCAGGCATGTCCGATCAAAATAGCAGCAATGATTATTGCCACAGCAATTATTATGGTATTAAAATGTTGTTTCATTTTTTTAGTAATTTTGTTTTATTGAACTGCAAATTTATTTAAAATTGAATCAAAAAGCGGAATTCATCGTTTAATCTATAGTTATTTTTCATTAAGCCGTTTATGCCTATTTCAAAAAGCCCGCAATACCGTTTCTACGACGATCCTTTTCACATGTACCATGCGATGCTCGAAGATATTGAACAGGCAGAAAATTATATTTACATTGAAACCTACAAATACGGCAACGACCAGATAGGAATCAAGTTCCGCGATGTACTTACCAAGAAAGCCAAGCAGGGAGTTACAGTAAAACTGATGATAGATTCTGTTGGCGCTTATGTTTCGCAAAGCTTTTTTTCCGAAATGATAAAGTACGGCGCAGAAGTCAGGTTCTTTAAAAAGTTAAGGCTCAGCGTCGACTCCTTCACCAAGAGCCACCGCCGCAACCACAGGAAACTCATCATGATTGATGATATGGTTACTTATATCAGTTCTGCTAACATTGCCGCCTACGCCATGAACTGGAGGGAATCTTCATTGCGCATGATAGGCGATATTACCAAAACCTTTAAAGAAGCATATTTGGAAAGCTGCAGGATATATAATAAATATATTTACGATAAATTAACCTCTACAAAATCACTTTTTTATAATGGTTTCGAAATTCTGCGCGATGTACCTACAACTGTTTTTCAGCCTACACGCAAAAAATTTATCGATCTTATCAGGAGCGCCCAAAAAGAAATTGTTATTGAAACGCCATATTTCCTTCCCGGCAGTTATATGCGAAAAGCTTTGATTGAAGCGGCGCAGAGGGGGGTAAATGTTAAAATTATTTCTCCGCAGCATTCCGATGTTAATGTTGTTGATATTTTGCGTAACCGTTATCTTGGCGAGATGCATAAAGGCAAAGTGGAAATTTTGTTTTATACGCCAAGGAACCTTCACGCAAAGGTTTTTCTTGCCGACAGAAGTGATTTTATTGTGGGTTCTTCCAATTTTGATTACAGGAGTTTCCGCTTCATGCATGAGATTAACCTGTATGGGAAAGAAAAAAGGATCATTCACCTGCTCGAAAATCACATAAACGAAACCATTGGCGACTGTACCCCCTTCGATTATAAAAAATGGCAGGACCGCACACTGATACAGCGCTCCTTTGAAAGAGTGTTAATTCCTTTCAGGCATTTTTTCTGATGCCTTCTTTGCTATTTTGTAAACAATAAAACGTTAAAATAATTATTTCAGATTTTTTAACCTGCCTGCCGAGAAAAAGTATTTTTTATAGTAGGCTTCATTCAGGTCGCTGATGATAACCCCTTTTGCAGAAGATGCATGTATAAATTTGCCATCATTGATATAGATTCCTACGTGAGAGATCTTATCGCTATTGATCTTAAAAAAGATAAGGTCGCCTGTTTTCAGATCTTTTTTATTAACGGAATCGCAGTTTTTTGTCAGGTCAAAAGCAGTACGGTAAAGATTTAAATTATAAACATCCTTATAAAGTATTTTAACAAAGCCGGAACAATCAACTCCTTTTGTGGTTTCACCTCCATATAAATAAGGTGTTCCCATCCATCCAGCAACTTCTTCAATAAATTTCTTGTCCTCTAAACCTGTCAATTTTACTCCAAGTATCTTTGAATACTTTTTATAAAAATCGTCCTCCGAAGAAACAGGAGGTGCAAAGGTATGTTTTGTTGTATGGCAGGCAATTATCAGGAACGCCAGTATAAGAGAAAAATATAAAAACTTAAAAGCTTCGATTTTTTTCATCCCTGTAATTTGTTCTTATTATGAATTTGAACAAATAAAGATATTACCTGGCTTTGACCAAAACCTTACATTTAATAAAAAAATACTCACAGCTTGTTGTTGAGAAATAAAAAAAGGAGGAATCATTCCTCCTTTTTTACACTACTTCCTCCCACCACTTTATGCAATTGCAATTTCTTTTGTGATTTTTGCAGCTTCAGCTTTCTTAGGTAATTCCATTTTTAGAATTCCATTTTCGTAAGAAGCTTTAATTTGCTCGGTTTCTACTATTTTGGGAAGCGTGAATGAGCGCGTGAAAGAACCGAAAGTAAATTCTTTTCTTGTGTAACCTTTAGTTTCCTCGCTTTTTTCACTTTCCTTTTCAGAAGAAACGGTCAGTACATTGTTTTCAAGATTGATCTTGAAGTCCTGTTTAGTCATTCCAGGAACTGCAAGTTCAATTTGAAATGACTTTTCGTTTTCTGTAATATTAGCTGCAGGCATTGATCCTTCATATTTAAAAGGATAGAAAAATCTTTTTTCAAAGTCTTCGAAAATGTCTGACAGCATTGGCTGATTGTTAAATTTTACCAGTTTCATTTTTTTATCCTCCATTATTTAAGTTTGACTTTTTGTTCATTTATGAGTATGCTTTTCAAATTCTATACCACAGCAATTTTTAATAAAAAGAAGGATAATTTCTTACAAAATGTCATTTAAAACATATTTACACAAGACAGAATGTCTTAATTGGAGCAGGTTACAGCAATTTAAACTGACAAAAATTATATTTCACAAAAAAATGAAAATGATTTCGATTTGAATATTTTTTTCTTGTGAAGTTATACTACCAATAAAGGTTATTTAATGTCAAATTTTTTATTGAGCAACAAATAGGAATTACCACAAAAACAATTTTCTACAATTCTTAAAAATCATTAATATGGGAAAATGGTCATTAAAATTGGTTAGAATGGCTTGCTTTAAAAAATAATAAATATTTTTTTTAAAAAAATATTAATAATATTGTGAGAATATATTTTTTGTTTATCTTTGCAAATGTATAATTAACCTATGTTTAATTAATTAATCTTTAAAATCATGAACAAATCACAATTAATTGATGCAATTGCTAAAGAAGCAAAATTAACCAAAGTTGATGCATGCAAAGCACTTGATGCTACAGTAAACTCAATCAGCAAATCTCTGAAAAAAGGCGAAGGCGTTATCCTCGTTGGTTTCGGTTCTTTCTCAGTAGCTAAAAGAGCTGCAAGAATAGGACGTAATCCTCAGACTGGCAAGAAAATCAATATTGCTGCTAAGAAAGTATCTAAATTTAAGGCAGGTGCTGCTCTTGCAAAATCTGTTAAGTAAAATTAAAATGATTATATTTAAAAAGACCATCCTTTCGGATGGTCTTTTTTTTGTAAGTTGAAATTGAATAACGGAATTTTCTCAGCAATGAATAAATGTATTTACAAGTTTCATCAGTTCAGCATAGTTTCCTGAAATCTTTTCACGTAATCCTGTATCATTATAACTTTTAAGTTCTTTTACCATACCCTCAATCAGGTCTTGTGTAAATACATCATATTGTTTATAAATATCAGTTTGCTTTTTCAGGCAATCTGCCGACTCCCAGCAGGATACGGGCAGGTGAGCTAGATTATTGCATAATTCTTTATATTCGTCTTTGAAAATATTTACTCCCACATAAGTCTTCTTGGCATATTCTAGAGAGTTATCCATTTCAAGTCCATATCTTGCGGCAACGGTAAGACCGGCCAGTAACAGGTAAATGTCAGCCGAGCCATCCGGGCAACGAAACTCTACAGTTTGTTTGTCTGAATAGTCAGTATTATCTGTTGCTTCTAAGGGGTTTGCAGATTTAATCATGTTGGCATTTCCGGTCCATCCAAGCGGAACTCTTACAAGGACAGAACGATTCCTGTCTCCCCAGCAAATATTGGTTGGAGCTTCCTGATGCGGAACAAGGCGGAAGTATGAAGTAGGTATGGTGTTTCCAAATGCCGTTAAAGAAGGAGCCAGCTGAAGGTAACCCGCAATTGCTTTTTTTGCAATAGATGATAACTCTCCGTTTTCCACCATCATATTCTTTCCGTCTTTCATCAGGCGGGTATGGATATGCATGCCGCTGCCTGCTTTACCTACTGTTATCTTTGGGGCAAAGCTAATGGTAACGCCATGTTTGTATGCAATCACCCTAAGTATCCATTTTGCAATGATAAGTTGATCAGCCGCATCTTGCACGTCAGTTGGAAGAAATTCTATTTCGTTTTGTTCGTAAACTGTATTTTCAATATAAAAATTACCCACTTCAGAGTGTCCATATTTTATAAGTCCACCGGTTTGTGCAATTGCCCGCATGGCTTCTATTCTAAGTTTTTCCCATTTAGCAAAAGGAACAGATTCATGATAGCCTTTCTGGTCTTGCACAGGGTACAATCCTTCATTTTCGCTTATCACATAATACTCAAGTTCTCCCATTGCTTCAAATGAAAGACCTGTCTTTTGAATGAGTATTTCCTGAGATTTCCTTAAAATATATTCCGGGGAACTTGTCAAAGGCATCCCATCTTTGTTAAGGTATGAACACATGATGTCAAGCGTTGGGATTTCATTGAACGGGTTCCTGAATGCTGATCGAAAACGAGGAACAACATACAGATCACTTGAACCAGCTTCGATATATGAAAACAAGCTTGAACCATCAACCCTTTCGCCCGATGAGATAAGGGCATCAAGATGCTTTTTGCTATTGATGATAAAATTCAATGTTTTTAAGCGACCATCACCGCCAACATACCTGAAGTTGACCATTTCAATACCGTTATTTTCAATATAACGGAAAATGTCGCTTTTAGTAAAATCCTTAGAGGGTTTATTAAGGTATTTAACGAGCGGATTCGGATTTAATAAGCTATCAAAATCTTTCATATTTCTATGGATTAATTTCTGAATTAAACTGCTGTGAAGATATAAAAAATATCATTCTGAACAGGTTTTACGTAAGGAGTATAAAAATCGTTACTGTCAATAAATAAAAAACAGGTGTTTAAATGAGTTTTTTATATTCAGCGCATGTCTAATTCTTTTTATCATATTTCTTTTATTTTGTCAGGTGATTTGATACTTTTGTTATCTCATTTAAAACAAATCAATGATGCTTATTATTGGTATAGCAGGAGGTTCGGGTTCCGGTAAATCAACCGTTGTCAAGCAAATCATCAAGCGTTTGCCGAAAGATACCGTAACCATTATTCCGCAGGATTCATATTACAAAGATAATGGCCATCTTTCTCCGGAAGAAAGGGCGAAAAAGAATTTTGACCATCCTTCATCTATAGAATTCAGTTTGTTGAATAAGCACATCGACTTGTTGAAAGAAGGCAAAACCATAGGAATGCCTATTTATTCCTACCTAACCTGTGCCCGTTCCAAAGAAACAATTCCAATTGAACCAAAAGAAGTTATTATAGTTGAAGGCATCCTTATACTTACAAATCCCAAGATGCGCGAACGGCTTGATGTTAAAGTTTTTGTTGATGCAGACCCCGACGACAGGCTAATGCGAATTATCAAAAGGGATATAGAAGAAAGAGGTCGCTCGTTCCAAGAAGTACTCGATCATTATGAAAAATTTGTAAAGCCCATGCACCTTCAGTTCATTGAGCCTACCAAACGTTACGCTGATATAATAGTTCCCCAGGGTGGCGCTAATCATGTAGCCATTGATATTCTTACTTCAAGAATAAAGATGAATGTAAGCAAATAATGCTTTTCGAAACAAACATTAATTGTTTATAAAATCGCCTTTAGGAATAGCATCAATTAACTTTCTTGTATAATCTGTAGTGGGGTTTGCATAGATATCATCGGCATCTCCATATTCCTGTATCTTCCCGTCTTTCATCACTATCATCCTGTCGGACATGAATTTTACCACGGAAAGATCGTGCGAAATAAAAATATACGAAAAGCCGAATTCATGTTTCAATTCATTCAAAAGGTTAAGCACCTGTGCCTGTATAGAAACGTCGAGGGCAGAAACAGATTCATCGCAAATAATAAATTCAGGGTTCAATGCCAGTGCACGTGCAATACAAATACGCTGTCGTTGCCCACCCGAAAATTCGTGAGGATAACGATTAAACTGATTTCCCGACATATTCACCCTTTCAAGCAATTCAAACACTTTAGCTTTCCTTTCTTTATCATTCGCATAAATGCCATGCACCTGCATGGGTTCCATAATGGCGCTGCCAATGCTGATGCGGGGGTTAAGAGAAGAATAGGGATCCTGGAAAATGATCTGCAAATCCTTCCTCACCTTGCGCAATTCGTTAGTAGAAAGTTTGGTAACATCAACACCTTTATATATTACATTTCCTGCAGTGGGTTCAATAAGGCGAAGAATCGTTCTTCCCAAAGTGGTTTTGCCGCAACCAGATTCACCTACCAGTCCTAATGTTTCGCCGGGATAAACAGTGAAACTTACATTGTCAACAGCGCGGATATAATCCTTCGCTTTGCCAAATATGCCTATGCGAACGGGGAAATATGTTTTAAGATTCTTTACTTCAAGTATGGGCACCTTTGAATAAAGCTTGTCAAGAGCAGCTTTTCTTTCTTCTTTGGAAACAGTTAAATTAGTATTGACTTCCGCAAGCGAATATTTTCTCTCTTCAATGATACCGTCTTTGTTTTCATGCATAAAATCGGATACAACGAGAAGTTGCTTTAAACGTTTCTCCATTGTTGGCCTGCATGCCAGCAATCCTTTGGTGTATGGGTGTTGAGCATTGGCGAAAATTTCTTTCACATTTCCTCTTTCCACTATCTTCCCTTTATACATCACCAGCACTTTGTCGGCAATTTCTGCAACCACGCCAAGGTCGTGGGTAATAAAGATGATGCTCATTCCATGCACCGCCTGCAGTTTTTTCATCAGTTCAAGTATGGTTTTCTGAACGGTAACATCAAGAGCGGTGGTGGGTTCGTCGGCAATGAGGATGGAGGGATTGCACGACATGGCCATCGCAATCATCACTCGTTGTTTTTGTCCGCCCGATAATTCGTGGGGATAAGAGTTAAAGATGTTCAAAGGCCTTGGCAATTGAACTTCTTCAAACAGTTGTATGGTTTTTTCTTTCGCTGCTTTCTTTGATAATTTTAGATGGAGGCGAATAGCTTCAGTTACCTGCCTGCCGCATTTTATAACAGGGTTGAGCGAGGTCATAGGCTCCTGGAATATCATGGCTATCTCTTTCCCGCGATAATGCCGCATCTGCTTTTCCTCTAACTTCAAGAGGTTGGTGCTGCTGCCATTGTTGAAGTAAATCTCTCCTCTTGCTATTTTCCCGGGAGGAGAAGAAATAAGCCGCATAACTGATAAGGAAGTAACCGATTTCCCCGAACCCGATTCGCCAACAATGCC